>JBFHPZ010000069.1:0-8333 GCA_041592495.1 Gammaproteobacteria bacterium
ACATCGAGGCCTGTTGCGTCTTGTTACCAAAATGCAAACTACGTAGTTTTTGTTTGATTTCTATGACTTCAATCGGGCCGTACTCATCACGGGTTGCATAGATTAACTGGCCCCCATAATTGCGGTTCATTATTAACTGATCAATGTCCTGACATATACTCACAGAGGTGGCTTTATACCATAGATGGATTAAGCCCACATCCGCATCAGGCCGTTATCGAGTGCCGGGCCATGGCCTCAGTCCTTCTCCGGGGCGAGTAAACAATCTTAGCCCCGCCCCAATATCACTTATTGACTCAGACCCGACACAAGATAAAACCCGGGTTGAATTGTCGCCATCATGATTTCTGATATACTCCCTGCCTCAAGCGCCCGTAGCTCAGCTGGATAGAGTGTTGGCCTCCGAAGCCAAAGGTCGGTGGTTCGAGTCCACTCGGGCGCGCCAATTCATAAAAAAACCCGCCTGGAGCGGGTTTTTTTCATTAATCTACATGCCACACAAGCAGCAAGCCCCACATTCACCTATGCCAAATCATAAAACCATGCCAGCACCAGTGTAAAACCGGCGCCGACAATAATTGTTAACGGCACTCCAACCCGCAGGTAATCCGAAAATCGATAACCGCCTGCGCTGTAAATTAACAAGTTGGTTTGATAACCAATGGGCGTGGCATAACTCATGTTAGCACCAAACAATACGGCTAATATGAAAGGCTCCAGCGGCGCCCCCAGTTGCTGCGCTATGTTCATGGCCACAGGCGTACCAACTACTGCGGCGGCTGTATTTGAAACAATGTTAGTGATAATCGATATAAGAAATAACAACGCAGACAGAATTGCTATTATTGGCAAATTGTCTGTTACCTGGACAAATTGAAAGGCAAGATAATCTGCACCACCGGTATCGATCAGGGCACGACCCAGTGCCAGGCTCACCACAATAATTAAAATGACCTGCGCATTCAGCGCCTTGTTAATATCACGCCATCCTATACAACGCGTCATCAGCATGAAACCGGCACCACATAATGAACTAACCGAAATCGGCAACACATTCATTGCCGCCAATAAAATAACTGATGTCATAATGCCTAATGCTATGGGGCTCTTTTTAGAAGATACATAGTCGATTACATTATCAAGCACTAATAGCTTTGTATCTTCCCTGATCAAGTTGATATCTTCACGTGTGCCTTGAACCAGAAGAATATCACCCTGATTGAGAATAATGCCGCCCAATTTTTCTGTTAGTTTTTCCGCAGGCTTATTCAGGCGATGCAGCGCCAGTACTATAATGTTGTACTTTTCAGCAAATCGTGCACGTTTTAATGAAGAATTGTGTAATAAAGAATGCCCTGTCACCAGAACTTCCGCAATCACCTGATCATCTTCCTTTTCGGCATATTCACCTTCATCAAAGCCACCTTGCTTATTTATATTATGCAGCTTGCCGTTCAGTCTTGTTTCAAAATCCTTTAGTTTTTCTGCAGTACCACTTATGAATAAAATATCGCCAGACCTCAATTGCACAGTTGGCAATGGCAGAATAACCTGATTTTCTTTACGCTGTATGCGATGCACAGCCACTTCGTGATTAGTTTTCTTTAATACTTCCCGAAGCTCATTATCTTCAGCGATACTTTTATCTGTTAAAAACAACACTGCGTTGTAGATTCGCTGACTGGTATTCACCAGATCGATCTTCCGGTCTGGCAACATCTTTGGCGCAAACAACCACAAGGCTAATATACCGACACTACCGACAATCAACACCGGCAAGGCAAAATCAAACATATTAAAATGAATATCACTTAAATCATTAGCGATTGCGACTACTAATAAATTGGTTGATGTCCCTATCGTTGTCGCCATGCCACCAATTAAAGTCGCCAGCCCAACAGGCAGGAGTATTTTTGATGGCGATGTGTTTGCGCTGATGGCAACACTAATTAGAATTGGAATCAGCATAATGACAATCGGTGTATTGTTTAGAAAAGCACTCATAAAGGCGCTTATTATCAACGCCAGCAAGAATGTCAGCATTGGTGCTTTAGACCAGAATCGTGACAATATTCGTGTTACAGGTTTAAGGGCGCCGGTTGTTTCTATACCCTTACCCAATATCATCAATGAACAGATTGCGACCAGTGCCTCATGGCCGAAACCGGAAAAGAAATCGGCTGGCTCCAGACGCGTTCCGTTTTCGCGTATGAAAGGCGAAAGTGTAAATAACAGGGTTAATACAATGAGGATAAGCAGGCTGGATGTTTCCAGGCGATATTTTTCCTGAGAAAACAGGAACAAGGCTATAGCGGTTAATATAAGCGTAGCAAATGCGTGATACGTTAGCTCCATAATGGATTCCTGCCTGCTGGTTAAACCAATTCTAGACCATCGCCATCCTGTTTATGAAGTTTCTGTCCCATATGTTTTCTATCATCCTGACCTCGCGCCATAGAAACAGGTTATTCTTATTAATAAAAAGAATATTTTATAGCCCCTGCTGTCTTAGTATTAGTTAACTGCTATTCTTTCATTAACTTAGGGACTGCAACAGTTCTGTCAGATTCTGGTTACGTTTCCTTAAACAAACCCTGGATTTTTTACATTAACTTTTCCTGTCGGTAACAGAATTATGATGAATGCATCTCCAGCCCAACGACCCATTACTCCCGGAAAACGCTAATGGAAACACCGAACGAGCAAACCACCAATAAAGAATTTCTCGACACTATTGTGCTGGATATCGGCGCTGAGCGTCATGAAGAATTACGTAACAAACTGGATGAATGCCATCCCGCCGAAACGGCTAACCTGCTTGAGTCTTTACCACCGGGAGAGCGCAAGGCTTTATGGGAAGCCATTCCTGCCGAACAGGAAGGTGAAATACTGACCCATATGCGCGATGAAGCCCGCGCCACCATTATCGGCAAGATGGATCACGAGGAACTGGTTGCCGCTGCAGGCACCATGGATGTCACTGATCTTGCTGATGTCTTGGATGAATTACCCAATAAACTCACAGACACCATACTGCTCGCGCTCGATGATGATCACCGCCGTCGTCTCGAAACCGTTTTAGGTTATGAGGAAGAAACGGCAGGCCGCCTGATGAGTACAGATGTCATCAGTGTACGCCAGGACGTTACCCTGGCGGTTGTATTACGCTGGTTGCGTCGTCACCAAACCTTACCATCACACACTGATGCCCTGATGGTTATAGATGAAAATAATCTATACCTGGGCAAACTGGACCTGGCAGATGTTGTCACCGGTGACCCTGATGAACTGGTAAGTCACGTCATGCAACGTGAAGCTGATACCGTTCGTGGAAATGATGACTATAGCGAAGTCGCAGCACTGTTCGAACGACGCAACCTGATTTCAGTTGCAGTACTGGATGAAAAGGATCATTTACTTGGTCGCATCACCATTGATGATGTTGTCGACGTTATCCGCGAACAGGCCGATGCAACATTACTGAAAAGCGCAGGTCTGGATGAGGAAGAAGATTTGTTTGCCCCGGTGATACCCAGTGCAAAGCGTCGTGGTATCTGGCTGGGCATCAACCTGATTACGGTTTTTCTTGCCGCCTGGGTCATTGGCCAATTCGAAGAAGCACTGGATAAAATTGTCGCACTTGCCGTGTTAATGCCGATAGTCGCCAGCATGGGCGGTATTGCCGGCAGCCAGACACTGACATTAACCATTCGCGGTCTGGCGCTGGATCAAATTGCACGATCTAACATGCGCTGGCTAACATCCAAGGAAGTCATGGTCGGAGCACTCAACGGCATTGTCTGGGCTATCATTGTCGCTATCGTTTCCTATTTCTGGTTTCACGATGTCGGTATTGCCATCATTCTTGCAGTTGCAATGATATTGAATCTTCTGGCGGCATCATTATCCGGCGTGATAATCCCATTAACCCTTAATCGTTTTGGAATAGATCCAGCTCTCTCCGGCGCTGTAATTTTAACCACAGTTACTGATGTGATTGGATTTTTAAGCTTCCTCGGATTAGCAAGTATATTTTTGTTATGAATACAGAAAGAAGTTAGCCCGGAAACATTAAAAAAATCAATGTTCAAAGTTTTGAGTTTACTTAAGAATTCGTATTATCTTAAAACCAAAGAACCGCCATTCGCTAATTGAGACGTTAAAGCCGGCTTTCACAGATAAACTCATCAGGCATCCTTTTGTTCAAATTAAGATATTTGCCAATGATTGTTAGCGGCCCTTTATTTAAAGGGCAAATAAAAATATATTCTTGCCGTCTTTGTTACAATTGAATCAGTCAGGTTATTTCTCACTAACCTTCCATAACCAAATATATCCAACAACACCTGCTAGTAATGAAGCGAAAAGTATTCCGGTTTTTGCCATGAGCAACATGCCTTCCTGCTGTTCGAATGCAAGTTGCGCAATAAATATTGACATGGTAAATCCAATACCCGCCAGCAGGGATACACCAGCGATCTGACTGAATTTTGTTCCTGTGGGTAGTTGCGCCACACCCATTTTTAAAGCAATCCAGCTGGCACCGGTAATACCTATAAACTTGCCAAAAACCAGACCAACAACAACGCCCAGAAATACCGGGTCATTCAGTGTTTCTGCAAGATTACCGGTTTCTATCGGTATGCCTGCATTGAATAACGCAAAAATTGGAATAATAAGAAACGCTACCGGTAAATGCCAGACATGTTCCAGACGTTGTAAGGGAGCTTCGACTTTATGCACACCGTTTTCGAGTGTTTGCACTATTGCACGCAACTTGTCATTCGTCATGATGCTGCGGCCAGGTATATGGCTGTCATCGAACTGTGTCATGAGTGATTTGACATGCCGACTGAAACGGTCCGGTTCATATTTTGGCGTTGCGGGTACAGCGAACGCACCCAGCACACCCGCCAGTGTTGCATGCACACCGGACTTCATCATGAAGTACCACATGAATACAGCTATAACAAAATACGGTCCCGTCCTGCGTATGCCTGCAAAATTAAACGCCAATAGTATTCCAAACATCAGCACTGCGGCGGTTAACATATCAAGTGCAACATTGTCAGTGTAGAACACGGCAATGACAACAACCGCACCCAGGTCATCAACAATTGCCAGTGCAACCAGAAATGTAATCAGGGCTTTCGGGACCCGGCTCGCAAGCAAAACCAGGGCGCCAATAGAAAACGCAATATCCGTTGCCATTGGAATTCCCCATCCTCTTGCCATATCGCCATCAGGATTAAATCCATAATAAATCAGGGCCGGAATAATCATGCCCCCCAATGCAGCTACGATAGGTAATATGGCGTTACGTATTTTCGCCAGTTCGCCAACCAGAAATTCACGTTTGAGCTCAAGCCCAACGACAAAAAAGAACAGCGTCATCAATCCATCATTTACCCAATGATGAAGTGTTTTTGACATAGTCCATTCGCCTACGCTGATTCCGGCTTCGGCATGTAATATATGCTGATATAAACCATAGAGCGCGGTATTGGCAATGACTAAGGCTATAATTGCACTGGCCATTAACAACATGCCGCTGGTTGTTTGACGATGAATAAATTCTTCGAAAGGCGTCAGGATGCGATCGAAAGATTTTTCCCAGGGCGCATTGTAAATTCCTTTTTCGGTTGATGATTCTTCAGTTTTTATTTCATCACTCATGGTCTGGCTCACTTCAATTTTCTATATTTCAAGATATCACTACCGATATTTATATCCATCGTCATGACATAGTACGATTTGATTATACCAATACATACTTATAAACAATTTCTAGCCATTCTAATCCGGTCATTATCATACTCGCATTTATATTTAGCGGCCTGATATACTCTCTTTTGAGGGGCTCAAAATATCTGGACGTCAAATCGGCTCAAAAGTTCTCCCTGACCCTACTACTGCCCATGCAGAATTCCACACTACTTGCGCCATAAACTTAGGAACGGGTCCAGCTTCAACACTAATTAACATGGGCCTTACGACTATTTTTACTTTATCATAGTACCAGCTAGCAAACTTAAGAATGAGTGCCAGCTTCTATTAGCAGCCATCGGCTTTTATACCAGCCGGCCTTATTCAAAGGAAACCTTTATGTTTGAATGGCCTAATAAAGACAACATCTTACCTATTCTGAATGATGTGTTTGCATCTTTTCAACAACTCATTGCATCACCCTCATTCTGGTACCAGTTACTGGTCATTATTAGTGTATTTATATTTGCGCGCTGGCTCTTAACGCCTTACTTCCAGAAATTACTGGTACGGCTGAGCACCATCAGTAACCGTGTACCCAGCTTTTATCAATTTATTTCGACGCTAATCGAGTTTTCAAATACCCTGGTCTGGCTATTCCTGCAGTGGTCTGCGATTGAAGTATACGAAACGCTTGGCTGGGAACATCAGTTACTGACGCCAGTTGCAAGTTTATTAAGCGCATGGCTGCTTATACGAATCGTCTCCAAACTGGTCAAAAACGCAACCATCTCACGACTTGTTGCAATCATTGCCTGGACCATGGCCATACTCAATATTTTTAATTTACTCATGCCAACTATTGAGTTTCTCGATAGTATGCAGGTCACAATTGGCTCAGTAAAATTAACGCCACTTCTGGTTATTAAAGTTAGTATTTCACTGTGGATTTCACTCTGGCTGGCCAATGGCCTGGCAAGCCTGGTGGAACGACGACTGGAACAATCTAACAACGTCACACCTGCCATGCGTGTGTTGGGCGCAAAACTTACACGGCTTAGCCTGCTTTCTATTGCAATTTTAATCGCGGTAGCATCGGTTGGCATAGATCTCACTGCCCTTGCTGTTTTTGGTGGCGCATTGGGTGTTGGCCTGGGCTTTGGATTACAAAAAATATTTTCCAATCTTGTGAGTGGCGTTATTTTGTTAATGGATCATTCCATCAAACCCGGTGATGTGATCTCGGTAGGTAATACCTTTGGCTGGATCAATCACCTGGGAGCGCGCTATGCTTCCGTCATAACTCGCGATGGCATAGAACATTTAATTCCTAATGAGATTTTAATTACCGAGCGTGTTGAAAACTGGTCATACAGCAACAACCTTGTTCGTTTAAGACTACCTGTCGGCGTTTCATACAAATCGGATTTACGTCTTGTTATCAAACTATGTATTGAGGCCGCACTCGCCACACCCCGCATACTGAGTAAACCTGAACCACGTTGCTTGTTAAAAGGCTTTGGTGACAGTTCCGTTGATCTGGAATTACGGGTTTGGATCGATGACCCACCTAACGGCCGTTCTAATGTATTAAGTGAAGTTTTATTGGGTGTCTGGGATCGATTCCATGAGCATGGCATTGAAATACCCTATCCCCAAAGAGATCTGCATTTACGCACCATGCTTGATGAAGCCCAACTGGAAAAGCTGCAACAAGGCTTTAGAACCGGAACTAACCAGGCATCCACTAACAGTAAGGACTAGTCAAAATGCAAATCATGTTATGCAGCAAACATTCAACACAAACTGGCGGCATTGAATTACTGGATCAATGGCGATCAAGCCAGAACACCTGGATATGGGTTGACTTATTCGAAGATGATGAAGAACAAGAACAGAACTTTCTAGTCCATAATTTTGGTATAGACAAACATGCTATTGCGGAAGCGCAACGTTTACGCCATCCACCCAGTTTTTTAGGCTTTAATACTTATATTTATCTGCTTTTAAAACCACTTGATGCCACATCAGATAGCCTGGATTTCACCACCTTACAATTAGCCATGTTCGCCAGCGACCGTTTTCTGGTTACACGACACACCAAGCACTCGCCTTACCTCGAAAAACTCTGGCAAAAACTTCATGGCAAGGAAGGCACAAATGAAACACCACTCACTATTGTTTCAGCCATGTGCAATCGCATTGCCCAGCGTTACGGTAAAGTATTGCTTGATCTTGAACAGCGCCTTGACATTATTGAAGACGATTTATTTGAAAGACCCAGCGACAAACTAATGAAGGAGCTCATTGGCTACAACACCGGGCTTAGAAAGATGCACAGAATATTAACCTATTATGTCAACATCTTTGATTCACTAAGACAACACTTTGATTCGCCACAAAACGATCAACATTTCGACGATTTTGATGACATTTTTGCACAAATAGAACGCTTCAATAGTTTATCTGAAATGTACCAGAATGTTATCACTGATCTTGTCGAGGCTTATATCAGCCTTAATGGTCATCACCTCAACCAGATCATGAAAGTGTTAACTATTGTGACCGTCATTTTTGTTCCCTTGACTTTGCTTGTTGGTATCTATGGGATGAATTTTGAAAACATG
>JBFHPZ010000070.1:0-8293 GCA_041592495.1 Gammaproteobacteria bacterium
GGTATTCAGGAAATTGCCAGAGATCTGGCCGCCCAACCGGAAGTGATCAGCTTATACATCATGAACGACATGCAGAGTTTGCATATGCATACCCTGACCGAAGATATGGCGATACTGGAACAATTCAGTGCCAATCACCTGTTTGGCAGGGAGATGATACGTAACGTAGACTGCAAGACCTTGATGAGTCGATTGAAAAATCGTCGTGGTGGACCACGGCTTTAAACATCACAAGCTAACAGTCCTGCACTTCAATAATGGCACTGTCTGATATCAAAGACTCACTTTCACCGTATTGCGACCGGATTCCTTGGCAACAAACAATCCCATATCCGCCTTGCGAATCAGGGAGGACATGTCTTCACTCATTTCGGAAGCTGTGGTCAAACCAATACTGACAGTCGAAGTCACTACAGCTTCAGAAATTTTACATTTTGCCAATGCCAGGTTCTGCCGAAGTTTCTCTGCAATCTTTTTGGCTTCCAGTAAATCGGTTTCATGTAACAGAACAACAAAACCGTCATTACCGTAGCGACCATTCATGTCATCTGGCCGTAAAAGCGACATGATAGTAGTTGCATGGGTTTTATAAAGTTTTAAAGCAACGTCCTTACCATACTGTTTTTCGACTGAATCATATTTATCGATTTCAATGACCAGCAATGATACGGATCGCGGTTTGTTTAATTGCTGAAGTTCAATATTCGCTTTTTCAAAAAACTGCTCGCGTGAAAACAAAGTACGATTTGCAGTGGTTGTTGATATGCGTTTGATTTCTTCCTGTAATCTCGCCTGACGTAATGCCACCATGGCGTGAAACACCATACTCGAAGCAAGTGAAATCTCATAATCATTAAACAGCATACTGCTGCGAAGTATGGTAACAACGCCGGTTGCCTTGCCATTTGTAATTACCGGTATATCGATCCTGTAAAGGATTATCCGTTTCCCATTTTCATCCAGATGCTCCTGCTGATTAATAACCGATTCCTGGGTTTTGAAAATGCGTTTAATACTCTCACTATTCCAGGCTCGTACCTTGGCATGTGTCAGATATTCCGGGCCATAGGAGGCTATTTTATTAATGGTGCGATCCTGTACCATTCCCACGATTGTAGCTTCGAACTCCAATGCCCCACTCATGAACACCAGCAGGCGCTTGAACAGTTGATCTACATCAGCCGTGGATTTAAGTTCATTGTGCAGCTCACGTAAAATATGCTCCCAATCCTTTGCTGACTCACCCAGATCTACATGAATCATGGCTACGTCCGGTTGTAGCTCAGGCTCAGCTAAAGGATGTGGAATCTCCTCATCCAGGCTTTCCGGTGTATCAATATAATCAGGTGTTGTGTTCTTTGGACTGGCTGACGGCAACTTTGCGTAACGTTTAATAAAAACAGTTAAGGCCAACGCTGCCAGCATGAGCAAAACATAACTGGCATAAAAATTATTCGCAGGTGCCGCAAATAACTTGAGAACAACCAGCAGGACAATAACACCAGCCAGCGCAACCCAGATCGACCAGCGACATTGCACCGCATACCAGATCAGCAGCATTACCAGGCCGGTAACAATTACAATATTGCCTTGTGATCCGAACAAATAAAGTTCGAATGACCACAGGGAAAATATAGCTAAAAATATAACTGTTACGACTATCTCGGACCACAGTTTTGAAAAGTGGATGTAGATGTTGGCGGCAATAAAAATCAATGATGTCAGCAGTGCCAGAATATGCAAGAACTGTTTCTGACCCATTTCAAGGGAAAGATTCAGGGAAAAATCACAGGCCGCTATGACAGCAACCAGAAGCAACAACAAGGCCGATGGCATAAACGGTTTCTGTCGTGGATTCATAAAATCTGTATCAAACATACACGTTACCGCTCCTGATAAATGCAGGTGACTTTGCCAGATCACTTGAAACATTTACCCAGCCAAACACACAACTTGTCAAAGCAAGGTTGCGGCAAGCAAATGACTCTACAGACTTATACATTTACACTCAGCCTCCATTCCGGCATTTTTGCTATTAAAAAAAACGCCTGACTGGCAGGCGCTTTACAATGCATTAACCTTTCGTACCTGAACTATACAGTTCCAGTTTTGTAATAAGGTCTGCGGGTTTCTCGTTATGACTAAACAGCTGTTCATAGTTTTTCTGCATCCAGATTGCGAAAGATGCTGAATCCTGTTCGCCCATCAACTGTGACAAGGCATCGATATTTTCACCCTGCCCCCGAGCGGCATCATTACGAATTGCGTCGTAGCGTTTATCAATAAAGTTATTAAGTGTCACATCCGGTGTTACCGTATCGGTAGTACTGCTGGTGCTGGAGGTAACATCGGTTATGGCTGTACACGCTGATATCGTCGAAATGACACCCGCAAGGATTAGAGTTTTAATTGCATACTTCATGTGATGGTCTCTACTGGTTTGGGGTTAATTAATCTATCTTCTGTCCTATACAAAGTCGATTGCCTTCGGGATCAGTAAGATAATATTCCTTCATGCCATAGTCTGTCGTTCTCATGGCACCCAGATCAATACCCTTGGCTTTCATGAACCGATATTGATCTTCTATATCATCTGTATAGTAATAGAGTATGAGTTTGTCACTATTTGTGACCGGTTCAGGATTTTCAGCCGAATGCTTCTGCAGCATCAAAAAGCTGTTATCAGATTTAAGATGCACCCATTCAACACCTGCTGCACCCTCCCGCTTGTTGAGCACAACATAACGAAAAGCCTGCTGGTAAAACGCCAGTGTTTGCTGGATTTGGTGACATGAGAGAACGGGAACGACACCCTTAAATTTCATCTACTGCCCCCGATTAAATAAAGATCAGGATACTCGATTATTATTGTTTTCAAACTGCGCCATCCTTGAGCACTGCTGAATTTATCCTGAGTACAACTAGAATTTCAGCAGTACCGAGCCCCAGGTAAATCCGCCGCCAAAGGCTTCCAGCATCAGGGTTTCTCCACGCTGGATACGACCATCCCGTACTGCTACATCCAGCGCCAGAGGCACGGATGCTGCGGAGGTATTACCATGATGATCCACCGTGACGACAACATGATCCATGTTCATGCGCAGCTTCTTGGCAGTCGCCTGGATAATGCGGATATTGGCCTGATGGGGTACCAGCCACTTGATATCGGACTTTGACATCTTGTTGGCATCCAGGGTCTCGTCAACGATACGCCCCAGGGTATTCACTGCCATTTTGAAGACTTCGTTGCCTTTCATGGTGATATGGGCTTCACCGGCCTTGAGCCTGTCGATACCATTGGACACGCCATAGGGTACATTCAACAAATGCTCATAACTGCCATCGGCGTGTAAATGAGAGGACAGGATACCAGGCTCATCACTGGCTTCAACCACCACGGCTCCGGCACCATCACCGAACAGTACGCAGGTGGTACGATCGGTCCAGTCGAGAATTCGGGACAGGGTTTCAGCACCTATCACCAGTGCACACCTGGCGGAACCGGCCCGGATAAAGTTATTGGCTATTCCCAGGGCATAGACGAAACCGGTACAGACGGCCTGTACATCAAAGGCTGCACAGCCATGAACATCAAGACGTTGCTGTAGTAAACAGGCTGTGCTGGGAAAAACTCGATCCGGTGTAGTGGTTGCAACAATAATCAGGTCAATATCCTGAGCAGTCTTACCGGCTGCTTCAAGGGCATTTCGTGCCGCCTTTTCTGCCAGATCACAGGTGAACTCGTTATCAGCAGCAATATGACGTTGGCGTATACCGGTGCGCTCATAAATCCATTGATCAGTCGTATCGACTATTTTTTCCAGATCAAGATTAGTTACAACCTTTTCAGGCAGATAACTGCCAGTGCCTGTTATGCGTGCGTATGTCAAACCGCTTCCTTTTCCAGAATAGTTTCGAGGTGTTTATCAATGCGTTGCGGAACTGCTTTTTCAACTTCGAGCAACGCAATCTTGATGGCGTTGGCAAATGAGAAGGCATCTGCACCACCGTGACTTTTAATTACAATGTGCTGCAATCCTAGCAGACTGGCGCCGTTATAGACACGAGGATCAACCCGTTTCTTGAACGCCTTCAACACCGGCATGGCAAACAGGGCCGCTACCCGCGTAAACAGGTTACGGTTGAACTCCTGCTTCATGAAGTGGGTGATCATCTTGGCCACGCCTTCGGAGGTCTTCAGTGAAATATTGCCAACAAAGCCATCACAAACCACCACGTCAACGGAACCGTTATAAATATCGTCTCCTTCGACAAAACCTATATAGTTCAGGTTGCTTTGTTGTAGCAGACGATCAGCTTCCTTGACCTGGGCATTACCTTTCATTTCTTCGGAGCCGATATTGAGCAATCCTACCCGGGGGTTGTCGACATTATCCACGGCACTGGCCGTAATCGACCCCATAACTGCAAACTGATGCAGATGCTCTGCGGAGCAATCAACATTCGCACCCAGGTCCAGCATGTGGGTATGACCGGTAATGGAAGGTAAAGTTGTCATGATGGCCGGACGATCTATGCCAGGCAGTGTTTTCAGTACAAACTTGGCGGTGGCCATGAGCGCACCGGTATTACCGGCACTGACCACGGCATCCGCCTCGTCCTGATGAACCAGATTGATGGCAACACGCATGGAGGAGTCTTTCTTCTTGCGCAAAGCCTGGGCAGGCGCCTCATCCATGGCAACGACTTCTGATGCGTGTTGTACGCGAAAATGTTCATTCTCCTGCAAACCATTGGCTTGCATATGCTGGCGAATGACATCTTCAAGACCGACCAGAATCAACTGTGTATTGGGTTTTTCCTTGAGCAGCAAAGCGGCGGCCGGCACAACTACTTCCGGGCCGAAATCACCACCCATAGCATCAAGTGCAATAACCGGATTGTCTCGCATGGATTTTCTTCAATAAATAAAAAACGGGCGGATAGAGGTATATCCGCCCGTTTCAGGATTCATCTGTGGCTTATTCGTCAGCAGATTTGTTAGCAACGATCTTGCGACCACGATAATAGCCATCTGGGCTAACGTGATGGCGCAGATGTGTTTCGCCTGTGGTTGAATCTACAGACAGAGCAGCTGCTGTCAGCGCATCGTGTGAACGACGCATATCACGTCTTGAACGACTTTTACGGTCTTTTTGTACCGCCATGGCAATCTCCAATAATCAATAACTTACGTTTACTTTTTAAATCAAATCCTTGAGTACGGCAAAAGGATTCTGCTTCTCTTTTTCCGTCTCATGTTGCACCTGTTCAGCCTTTTGCCGAACCTCCTGCTGCTTTAGATAATCGGAACAATCTTCAGCATGCACAGGTACCAGAGGCATTGCCAGAAGCAGCTCGTCTTCCAGTAGATGGGGCACACTCATGGCCTCATCGTTTTCCAGAAGCAAGGGCTCATAACCTTCAGGCAATTGGTCGGCTCTGGATTCATCATGAATCAGGGCCAGACTAAATTCCGTCTCCAAGGGTAAATCCATGGGATTCAAGCACCGCTGGCAGGTCACTTTCAATGTTGCGGTTACCTTACCGCTGACATAGAGCACCCGGTCTTTATGACCAAATTCCATTTCAGCATGAATATCGCCATCATCCGCCAACAGCATATCGCTGAGCCGATTAAGCCTTTTTACAGGCCATGAACCCGCAATCTCAAGGCCTTTTTTAGCCTTTTGCTCGAAGTCCAGATATTCAGGTAAAAGTGACCGTTTCACAACCGCGCAATACTAAATGGTTTAGTCCCTGTTGTCAAAAGAATTACCTTATATTTCAACCATTTCCGGGGAGCATCAATCTGCCCGGAAAATGGCCTTGATCCGGGCGCTATAGCGGGTAAGATGGGCCCTGATTTTTTATACTGATTTTGATTGCAATGAAACTGGTTCTGGCCTCCACATCCCCTTTCCGCAAACAACTGCTTGATAGACTGCACCTTGATTATGCAACCGACTCACCGGATATAGATGAGTCACCGCTTCCTGGTGAACCTGTTGAGCAAATGGTCATACGCCTGGCAGAGGCCAAGGCACGTGCAGTTGCAGCTTTGCATCCGAATGCATTAATCATTGGCTCGGACCAGAGCGCAGTATTAAATAACACCATTCTGTGTAAACCCGGCGGTTATGAAAAAGCCTTTGCGCAACTGAAGAACGCATCCGGTCAAAAAATTATTTTCCAGACCGGATTGTGTCTGCTGAATTCGAATACCGGACAAGCTCAAACCTGTTGTGTGCCCTATACCGTGGTATTCAAGCAGCTTCAGGATAAACAGATCGATCATTACCTCAAAAAAGAACAACCCTATAACTGTGCAGGCAGTTTTAAATCAGAAGGTCTGGGCATTGCCCTGTTCGAGCGATTTGAAGGCGAAGACCCCAATGCCCTTATCGGATTGCCACTGATTAAACTCATCGAGATGCTCAATAAAGAAGGCCTGGAAGTTCTCTGACCCACAGCGGGTTGCCAGTCGGTATAATTCTCTGCCGACATGGCACGACCCAAATCAACTGCTACACTCCTTTTTAATTAACTCATAACACCATTGGTTTGCATGGCTAACACTAAGCACCCCTTGTGGAACAATCTGTTTCGTCGCCCAGGTGATCGCATTAATGAAGTCACCGATTTATGGATGCAGACCCCTCTGTTTGAAAATATCAGCCACCGAAAATGCCGTGAGCTTGTGCATAACATGCATCCGCGTCAATACAAACCCGGTGAAAAAGTATTCAACAGCGGGGACATCGGGACCAGCGTTGTTTTGATTCGTCATGGCTCAATTGATATCCGGGCCGGGGAAAAAATTCTTGCTGAACTTAGGGAAGGTGATTTCTTTGGTGAAGTAGCCCTTATCATCGACGAACCCCGCACTGCCGATGCCATTGCGGCGGTAGAATCGGAACTGATATTTTTTCTACGTTCCGATCTGGAAGAATGGATACAACGCTCACCCCGTGATGGCGCACAATTCATGCTGAATATTGCCCGCGTGCTCGCTGCTCGCCTGCGCCACACCAACATATTGTTATCCCTGCAAACTAACTAATGATACAAAAACTCTTCAATAACAACATCATCAGAAGTGTTCTTTTGTTTACACTGATCCTCTCTGTGATTGCATTTCTTGCATATTTATTAGCGCCCTTGTTGTTACCTATTATTATTTCATTTGCCCTGTACGCCCTCCTCGAACCCCTGACCAGCATGATTGAGCGACGTGGTTTTTCACGCACCACTTCGTCGCTGGGCGTTTTATTATTAATGGTTGCCCTGGCTGCAATTTGTATCGCCTTGTTCATGCCGCATTTTTCGGCGCAAATATCACAACTACAACAGCAATTACCTGTCGTGTGGCGAACTGTCATGGAGATTGCAGAAAACCTGGGCAACTTTATTGCCCAAACCATTGGCTTCGATGTCCGCAATAGCGACATCACCCAATCATTTGTTGATCAGGCCAATGACTGGGGCAAGACGGCCCTCATCGAAGGTTCCAACATCATTATCAGTATTACGATTATGTTTGTACTGGTGCCATTGTTTTCATTTTTCCTGATACGGGACTATCGCAACTTCCGTAATTACATGCTGGATAAATTACCAAACAACAGCTTTGAACTCGGTTGGTTGATTTATCATCGTGTTGCCCATCAATTGCAGGAATATATACGCGGCATCATGATTCAATCCGGCATCATGGCCATCATAACCAGCTTTGGATTTTATTTCATTGGCCTGGAATCGCCGGTTCTTCTAGGTATTATTGCCGGCATACTTAACCTGATTCCTTATGTTGGCCCACTGCTCGCCATGGTGTTGCCGGTGCTGCTGGCTCTGGGTCATGCGCCACTTGAACTCTGGCTGGTAGGAGCGGCTATCGGAGTCATATTGATTGCACAAATTATCGACAATGTTATTGTGATTCCGTCCGTAATTGCCAACGCGGTTGACCTGCATCCCATCATTGTCATTATCGGCATTATTATTTTCGGCAATCTTTTTGGCTTTATTGGCATGGTCGTCGCCATTCCGGTTATCTCGACAGCCAATATCATTTTCAGGGGATTACTTCAGGGAATTAAAAGTCGCCAGGGACCCATAATAGTTACAACAGAATAGTTAAAATCTATTGCTTCATCTCCAGAATCATTTTATTACCTTCCTTTTCCACTTTCAGCCGATCCAGAAAGGTCATACCCAATAAAACTTCACGGGGATGATTGCCGTTAATAACCACCGCATCAACATTGCGTTGCACCAGGCGTCCTACCTTAAC
>JBFHPZ010000071.1:0-8258 GCA_041592495.1 Gammaproteobacteria bacterium
AGCATAAGCATACTCCTGGTTTAGGGTGTCATGCATATTAATACTGCATACGCATTATGGTGTGATCATTAATCAAGATTGATAATATCTTTGCTCGCCTGAATTGGTGTTAGAGACGATTAATTCCTGGCAGAACATGATTTTTAATATAACCTGGATTTGTTTGAATACTGTTTCAGGTTTGGTGATATTTCATAAGTGCCTCCTGGGTGGTTCCCACTGTCTTGTTAAAAATACGGGTTTAACGACAATAAAAATAGAAAGCATAAGCGTTAAGCGAAAATAAAATTAGCAGTTATTAGTAATTATCTCCAAACTGTATAAGCTGAATATTTACTAAATTCAGTTCTGGTGTTTTATATATAAAATCATTAAATAATAAGGCTTCTTATAATTATTCGTGCATAGTGATCGATAAGAAAAAACCCGAACAGTGCACTCAGATAAAAAATCGAGTAACCAAAGGTTTTCATTGCATGCTCATCACTATTGCCTGTGTTGTACAGTTTAATTGCGTGATATAAGAACCCAACACCAAGTGCTAAAGCACCAGCCAAATATATGAGACCTGTCATATATATAAGAAAAGGTATGATGGTGCTTATTATCAACAGTATTGTGTATAACAGAATGTGTAACTTGGTGAAAACAATGCCGTGGGTAACGGGTAACATAGGTAAGCCGGCTTTTGCATACTCATTTTTCCGTTTAATGGCAAGTGCCCAGAAATGCGGGGGTGTCCAGACAAATATAATGAGGAACAATAATAGTGCTTCAGCATTAATCTCACCTGTCATAGCAACCCATCCTAACAATGGTGGCGCAGCTCCTGCTGCTCCACCCAGAACAATATTCTGTGGCGTGGAGCGCTTAAGAAACATGGTGTAAATTACTGCGTAACCTATGAGGGATATTAGTGTTAACAAGGCTGTGAGAGCATTAACAAAGCTTAATAATATAATCATTGAAACAGCGGCCATTGAGAGTGCAAAGATTAAAGCGGATGCGCTTGTTACTTCGCCCTGAGGGAGTGGCCTGTTTTGAGTCCTTTCCATTATGCTGTCTATGCGTTGGTCTACCCAATGATTAAGTGCTGCTCCGGATGCTGATGCTAATCCAATACCAACAGTGGCTGCCAGGAATGTATCAATTGGGAGTGTGCCTGGTGTTGAAAGTAGCATGCCAACGATAGCAGTAAAGATAATTAGAAAAACAACTTTGGGTTTGCAAAGATTGTAATATTGCCTTGCATTGATATTTGAAATTCTTAAAACTACTTCATTCATACAGATAGTCCCTTTGTTCTGGTTGTTGGAGTGTGCATTACGTAATTCAAAACAATTAGTGATAATAACAGTGCAACAGCTACAGCATTGTGAGACACGGCCACAGGAATTGGTAACAGCAAAAGTACATTTGCGATACCTAGTGAAACCTGTAATAGAAGTAAAGCCAGTATGGCTATACTCGTTTGCCTTATAAGTGAATGTTTTGCTTTGAGTAACAAGGTTATAGCTAATCCACTGATCACAATTAGGGTGACTAGTGCGCCAAGTCTATGCATATAATGTACAGTAATACCTGCTTCATGAGACAGAACACCGCCTTCGTAATTAACGCCGGATTCTCTGAAAAAATGGTAACCCTCTTTTATATGCAAGTCAGGCATCCATTCACCCTGACAAGTTGGAAAGTCAATGCAATACAGGGCCGCATAATTTGTGCTCGTCCAGCCACCAAGGAAAATTTGAAAAACAAGTATTATCAATCCCAATCTGGCCCAATGACGGAATTGCTTGTGTGGCAAATACTCTGTTAAATGTTTTTGAAATTGGATTTGTTTAAGCACGAGCAAGAAAAGTAAAGATAATGTAAGCAGGCCGGTTAACAAATGAAGCGTTACAATACTGGGCTTTAGCAGATGGGTGACGGTCCACATGCCCAGCAAGCCCTGAAAAATAACAAGCGCCAGCAAAAAAATGGGTAGAAATACGGGTTGATTCGCGGAAGAGCGATTCCGCCATGCAATATAAGACAAAACTAATATTAAAAAGCCTAGAGTGGCGGCAAAATATCGATGGATCATTTCTTTCCACGCTTTGCCACTATCGATATTATTTATTGAATAGGCTACTTGAGCTTTGGTTATTTCTTCTGCTTCGTCTGGTGCTGTTATTTGGCCATAACAGCCTGGCCAGTCAGGACAGCCTAATCCGGCATCGGACAAGCGAACATAGGCGCCTAGAACAATAACCAGAAAAGCGAGAATACAGGCACTTAAACTGATTTTGTAAAAGAGAGAATTATACATTTATTGTTTTACACTACCTGGGGGGTTAGCTTGTCAACATCTTATCCAATGAAATATAAATCTGCAATTTTCTTTGTAATTAAGGTCATAATTAATTTATTAACCAGATAGTAATATAATTATTATTTAAAGTTGATGAGAAAAACTGTTAAAGTTAAATGGAAAGTCTGAGGTAGGTAACCAACTTGTTAAATCTCACTTTTTATTCAGATGTTTGAATAAGTTGCTGTACAGGAAATGATGCTCAAATCTCTTTGAATGTACTTTATGCCGTGCCAGTTTGTATTAACAGTATTAACTGGCAATGAATTTATGAATTGCCAAATTACTAGAGTGAAACCTAATCTATGAATAAATCGAATATTTCCAACTACATTATTGGAATTGTTGCCACCATAGCTATGGTGGCTGGCGTATGGCTGGGTTACAAGACGCAATCGGATGATGATATTAAGCCTCCGCAGATCCAGGGTGTGATCCTGCCAAAAGCGAAATCATTATCGGGTATTCAGCTGATAAATTATGAAGGGATACGTTTTACAGAAGATAATTTACGTGGAAAGTGGAGTCTTTTATTCGTGGGTTATACGCATTGCCCAGACGTGTGCCCGACCACATTAAGTGTATTAGCGCAAGCCTATTCGTTAATGACTGAACAGGGTATCGCACCTCCTCAGGTGGTGTTTATTTCTATCGATCCTGAACGTGATACGCCGCAATTGCTTAAGGAGTATGTAAAATATTTTGATAAAGAATTTATAGGTGCTACAGGAAACGACCAACAATTGACTAATATTGCACAACAACTGAATGTGGTTTACACAAAAGTAGCTGGCACTAGCGGGGATTTGAATGCTTCGGATTATTTAATGGATCATAGCAGCACGTTGCTGCTGATAAATCCAGATGGACGTTTACAGTCTTATCTCACTGCACCGCACTCACCCATGAAAATAATCGAAAGTATTCTATTTTCGCAAGAGTTTTATCAGGAAACAAAAAACTAGAAGAGAAGAAATTGACCGTCCCTGGTAATGCCGTTAAGTTAGAGGTGTAGGTCCGAAATCATTCGGACAATAACGGATAATTGTGCATTCCGTGCGAATAAATTCGCACCTACAAAAGACATTATCACCTTAACTTAACGGTATTGCCGTCCCTGGTTATTTTCATTTAGGGTCTATCATCGGCAGGTGAGGATTCCTTGGCTTCTTCCAGGAAATCCTGCTTGGTAACTTTCATCATTAACAAATATGCGCTAGCAACATAGATGGATGAATATGTACCAATAAAAATGCCCACAATCAATGCAAATGAGAAACCATGAATAACTTCACCACCAAAATAAAACAGGGCAATAACCACGAGTAAGGTTGTGCCTGATGTCATGATGGTGCGTGACAGGGTTTCATTAATTGATAAATTCAAAATATCTATCGGCGCACCTTTACGCTGGGTTCTAAAGGTTTCTCGAATACGGTCAAGCACAACGACAGTATCGTTCAGTGAGTAACCTATCACCGCAAGCATTGCAGCTAATACGGTTAAGTCAAACTGCATTTGAGTCACAGAGAATGCGCCAATAGTGATGATGACGTCATGAATAGTCGCAAGAATTGCACCGACAGATGATTTAAGCTGAAAACGAAATCCTACATAAATCAAAATACCCAGCAGTGCCACAAGCATGGCAATACCGCCCTGCTCGCGTAATTCTTCACCCACCTGTGGACCAACAAATTCAACACGACGCATCTCAACCTTATCAGCGGATAATTTTTGCAGAATGTTTAATACATTTGTGGATAAAGCAGCGCTGTTGACGTCTTCCTGTGGAGCCAGGCGAACCAGGATGTCTTTTGATGTACCAAAATGCTGTACCTGTGCATCTTTGAAGCCGGCCTGTTGAAGTGAGTCACGAATTTGATTTAATTCAACGGGCTGTGAATAACCCGCCTCTATCAAATAACCGCCGGTGAAATCGATACCAAAATTTAGACCTTTTGTAGCCAGGCTGATGATCGAAAGGACACTTAATGTAATCGACAAAATGATGGCAAGTTTACGCTTGCCCATAAAATCGATTGCAGATTTGGTTTTAAAGAATTCCATAATTATTTTATCGCTTTAAATAGAAAGTGATTTGATATTACGACTGCCGTAAATCATGTTAACCAGAATCCTGCTAACCATGATTGCTGTAAACATGGATGTCATGATGCCAATGGTAAGCGTTACTGCAAACCCCTTAATGGGGCCAGTGCCCAGGCTAAACAGAACAATGGCGGCAATTAAGGTTGTCACGTTGGCATCAGCAATAGTACTGAATGCTTTCGCGTAACCAGAGTGGATGCTGGCTTGTGGTGAATTGCCGTTTCGTATTTCTTCCCTGATGCGTTCGAATATCAGTACGTTCGCATCCACTGCCATACCTACGGTCAATACAATACCTGCAATACCGGGTAATGTTAGTGTGGCTTGCATCAATGAGAGAATGGCGATCAACAGAACCAGGTTTAAGGTCAATGCAATATTGGCAACCAGGCCAAATAACTTGTAATAAATAATCATAAAGACCAATACAAGTGCAAATCCTATAATGACCGATGTATATCCTTTCTCGATATTGTCCTTACCCAGGCTTGGGCCTACTGTTCGTTCTTCTACAATTTCCACAGGTGCACGTAATGAGCCGGCGCGTAATAGCAGTGCCAGGTCGCGTGCCTCTGTTGAACCCAGGCCGGTAATCTGGAAGTTTTTACTGAATGCATCACGGATGGTGGCAATGTTGATGACTTCTTCAATACGTGTTCGTACCTTGATGTCCTTGCCATCTATAACCTTGGTTTCAACCTTGTTTTCAATAAACACCACCGCCATGGGTTTGCCAATGTTTTCCCGTGTGGTTTCGGCCATTTTCTTGGCGCCTTTACCATCCAGGGTAACGGATACGGCTGGTGAGCCACTGGTTTGATCGATTGTTGAAGCTGCGTTGTTGATCTGGTCACCGGTAACAATAACACGACGTTTTAGTAGAACCGGGTCGCCGTTGCGCTCATGATAGAGTTTTGCATTGACGGGTACACGGCCTGTGTTTTGAGCATCATGCCAGTCCGCATAGGTGCCTTCAGTCAATCGGAATTCCAGTGTTGCGGTGGCGCCCAGAATTTCCTTGGCTCGTGCTGTATCCTGAACACCGGGTAACTGGACCACAATCCGGTCATCACCCTGTTGTTGGATGACAGGCTCTGCAACACCCAATTCGTTTACACGATTACGCAGGGTGGTAACGTTTTGCTGAATAGCGGCTTTCTTTTCGTTGCGTATAGCGACTTCAGTCAGCTTGGCTGTGACCTGTAATGTGTCTTCATCGCTTGAGTAATCAATGTCACGGAATTCACGCCGAAGTGCTGTATTGCCCTTCTCCATGTTTTCAAGATCACGGAATTTAACAACTATGCCATCAGTAGTACGGCTGATGCCAAGATAGCGAATTTTTTCGTCACGCAAGTGAGTGCGCATGTCGGCAACTAATACATTTTCCATGCGATCAATTGCCGCGTGCATATCCACTTCCATTAGAAAATGGACGCCACCACGCAAATCGAGGCCGAGATACATAGGTGATGCATTCAGTGCTTGTAACCAGGCGGGCGTGGCGGGTGCCAGATTGAGTGCGATAACGTAGTTACGGTTGCTTCGAATGAATTCAAAATCCTTGATTTTGTCTACTGCTTCGAGTTGTGTGTCTTCCGATTTGAAGCGAACCAGTACACCGCCCTGTGACTTTTCGACTGCTTTAATCTCAAGTCCGGATTGTTTCAGCAAGGTTTCAATCTGGTTGACGGTTGAGTCATCAATGGCATTGACTCGGTTGGAAATTAATACTGATGGGTCTTCGCCGTAAATATTGGGTAGTGCAAAAATACTACCCACAATCAACACTGCAATCAGCAGTATGTATTTCCATAAAGGATTCTGATTAATCATTATTCAGCCTGTTATCGTTATTCTGCTTTGAGTTCTTTAATGGTGCCCTTGGGCATCAGGGCGCCAATCGAATGCTTCTGCACGTTAATGGTGACGTCTTTGGCAATTTCAATGGTGACAAAGTTCTCAGTGATTGCCGTAATCTTGCCGAGAATGCCACCCTGTGTGACTACTTCATCGCCCTTGTTCAGTCCGCCAATCATCGCTTTATGTTCTTTGGCGCGCTTGCTCTGGGGACGGATCAGGAAGAAGTAAAACAGCACAATCAGGCCAATAGGAAACAACAAGGCGGTAAGTGGGTCGCCCTGTGCAGCCGCTGGTGCAGCTTCTGCCATCGCATCTTTAATGAAAAAACTCATGTTAAACCCCCATTGTTCAAGTTAGATTCGCCTTATCAAGGCATAAAATTGCGCGGTATTATGACACACCCCGTTTGGCGTAGAAATCTTTTGCGAACTGATCGAAGCGATCTTCTTCAATTGCAGTGCGAATATCGCGCATTAGTTGCTGGTAATAGTACAGATTATGGATAGTATTAAGCCGCGAACTGAGGATTTCCCGGCACTTGTCCAGGTGGCGCAGATAGGCGCGGCTGTAGTTGCGGCAGGTATAGCACTGACAATTTTCATCCAGTGGCCGGGTATCGTTCTGATATTTACTATTACGTATTTTGATAATGCCTTCGGATGTATACAGGAAGCCGGTGCGTGCATTACGAGTGGGAATCACGCAATCGAACATATCAACGCCGCGGCGCACTGACTCGATAATGTCCTCCGGCGTGCCGACACCCATTAAATAGCGTGGGCTTTCCTGCGGCAAGAGAGGTGTAGTGCATTCCAGAATACGATTTCGTTCCACTTCCGGTTCGCCCACCGACAGGCCGCCGATGGCGTAACCATCGAATCCTATGTCCACCAGGCCTTTTGCCGATACTTCGCGTAGCTCTTCATACATACCGCCCTGCACGATGCCAAACAGGGCCGAAGGGTTGCCTTCATGGGCTTGCTTGCTACGCAAAGCCCAGCGCAGGGACAACTCCATGGATTCCCTCGCCTTCTCGGTTGTGGCCGGGTAAGGCGTGCATTCGTCGAAAATCATGACAATATCCGAACCCAGCTCGCGTTGTACTTCCATGGATTTTTCGGGCGTCAGCAGTACCTTGGCGCCATCAACGGGTGAATTAAAGCTCACCCCTTCTTCCGTGATCTTGCGAAGCTTGGCCAGGCTAAATACCTGGAAACCACCAGAATCGGTCAGGATGGGTTTATCCCAATGCATGAAGTCATGCAGATCACCGTGAGCCTTTATGATCTCGGTTCCGGGGCGCAACATCAGATGAAATGTGTTGCCCAGAATAATTTCAGCACCTATGTCCTTGAGTTCTTCCGGTGTCATGGCTTTTACAGTGCCATAGGTGCCGACGGGCATAAATGCCGGTGTTTCTATAGTGCCACGGGGAAAGGTCAGCCGCCCCCGTCTTGGAGCCAGCTTCTGATCAGCTTTACTCTTCAATAATTCAAATTTCATCAATGACATAGGTTATATAGTTAATGCTAAATATTATTTAAATGATCGGCTATTTTATACTGACTTTTCAATAAACATGGCATCACCATAGCTGAAAAATCGATATTGCTGTTCAACAGCGTGTCGATAGGCTTGCATGATGTTCTGGTAACCGCCGAATGCACTGACCAGCATCAGCAGGGTTGATTGAGGCAAATGGAAATTAGTGATCAAAGCATCAACAACCTTAAATAGGTAGCCGGGGTAAATGAAAATATTGGTATCGCCCTGATAGGGTTGTAATTCACCTGAATGTGCGGCGGTTTCCAGGCTACGTACCGCAGTAGTTCCAACGGCAATCACCCTGCCCCCGTTGGCTCGCGTGGCGTGGATTTGTTCGACCACATCCGGGGGCACATCAATATATTCAGCGTGCATGTGGTGGTCC
>JBFHPZ010000072.1:0-8198 GCA_041592495.1 Gammaproteobacteria bacterium
GCAACAGCAAGCTAAAAAAAAGCTGGAGGATTACAATGAAGAACTGGAAAACATGGTTAATAAGCGCACAGAAGAACTAACCATCGCTAAAGAAAGAGCAGAATCCGCAAATACCGCCAAAAGCCAGTTTCTTTCGAATATTTCACACGAACTCATAACACCTCTCAACCCCGCAATTGGTTATGCCCAGATTTTGATGTTAGACAACAATCTCTCTGACGCACAAAAACAATATGCAAGTGAAATATATAGTTCCTGTAATGTCTTGCTAAATATCATTACTGATCTAATAGAGCTATCAAGAGTTGAAACCAATACTCAAATAATTAATCATCAAATTTTAAATCCATATGATCTAGCCAAAAACACAATTATCGCATTTAAGGAAAAAGCGAATTTCAAATCGATCGCTCTCAATTCAAGATGTAACTCAGACAACATACCAACTGTATACGGGGATGCCAAACTAATATCAAAAGTACTGCATTTACTTACAGATAATGCCATAAAATTCACAAAGCAGGGTGAAGTCACTATAGAATTAGCCGTGACAGCACAAACAAATGACTCAGTCACAATCCGCTTTTCAGTGGAAGACACAGGGCCCGGAATAAACCAGGCTTTAATTGATTCTATATTCTATACCTTCAATCAGGCCGATAATTCAAATACTCGAGAGCATGGCGGTATGGGTATTGGATTAACATTAAGCAAACGGCTGGTAGAATATATGGGCGGGGAAATTGGTGTGGACTTAATTAAGCCTCATGGATCTAAATTCTGGTTTGAGCTATGCTTTAAAAACCCTGATTGACATGTTTAATTTTTTCTTGCCAGGACCTTGTCTACGACCACACAGTTTCTCCCTCTTCTTTTAGCCTGATAAAGACTGTTGTCTGCCGCACCCACTATATCATCAACGGTTGTATATTTCGGGCAGGAAGATATGCCCGCACTAAAAGTAACATTGAATGAGCCTTTATCACTGTACTGGTTTACTAAGGAAAAATCCTGACGAATTTGATCAATGATATTAAATGCCTCAGCTGCTCTGGTACCTGGAAGAATTAGACCAAATTCTTCCCCGCCATAACGCGCTATAATATCTGACTTCCTAAGTCGCTGAATCAAAATGCGCGCAAGAGACTTAAGCACCTTATCTCCGGCCTGATGACCGTATTGATCATTTACACCTTTGAAATAATCAATATCCAGCATAACGAATGATAATTCACCTTTTTCGCGTGTAGAACGAGATATTTCTCTTTCCAGTTCATGACTCAGTGCAATATGATTGATTAGACCAGTAAGGCTGTCACGAACCATTAGTGACCTCAAATGCCTGAATCGTCTCGCGCGTATTGATACAGCAGCAATCAAATGATCATCTCGAATAGGCTTATGCAAAAACTCATCACCGCCAATTTTCAAAGCCTTTAACTGTTCACCTACTTCACTTTCTGTAGATAAAAACACAATAGGCACGTCGACGTAGTCATCTATTTGCCGAATCATCTTGGCTGCCTCAATCCCGGTACATTCTGGCATATATAAATCCATTAAAATCAACTCGGCTTTCTGCCTGGTCAAATTTTCCAGGAGGTGCCTGACATCAGTAACAACGGTAACATCATGTCCAGCACCTTTTAAAACCAGGGCATAATGTTGAGCAAGCACATCAACATCTTCAACAATTAAAACCCGATAAGGATCTTCATGCCCAAGATCTGACAGTAAATCAAGCTTGTCTATTAATAGATTAATATCGATTGGCTTAGTGAAATACTCCATACTGCCTGCACGCACACATGCCAGACGAGCTTCCCAGTCATTACGTATTGACATAAAAAACAAGGGAACTAAGCAGTCTCTCAAAACTTCCAGATCGGTCACAAAACCCGGACCCGCCAAGGGACCTTCCGGCAAAATCACATCAATAATCATTGCAAATGGAATACGTATTTTTAATGCTGCGACCGCTTCTGTAGCAGAATGATAACACTCTACCTTGTAACCAAACTGCATCAATTTAGCTGCCAGATCAAGAGCTAATTCTTTATCGTCTTCTATCACATATATCAAGTTATCTTCATCTGCCATCTTATAATCAGATTTAACAGAAACCAGTCTATTGGATTCGATATGATTTGGCTCTGGTTCATGATTTGCAAGCTCTGTCAATTCAGCGACCATTTCCGAGATTATTTCCAGATCATTAACACCTGGTATTTTCTTCTCGAATAGTAAATTATTGACATATTCTTCGAGCACACGTGATTGCTCACTTAACTGATGATAACCAAATGTACCACCCGCTCCTGCAAGGCTGTGTGATATTTTATGCAATTCATTAAGAACAGTCGCATTAGTTTGTTCAACTTTTAGTGCTTTATTAGTTTCAATAATATGACTTATCCTTTCAGGTAATTGCTGTTTAAACAATTCTCTTAAATGGTTTAGTTTATTATTAAGCTCTTTAGATTTATTTGTCATTACAGCCTTCTCCATGCCTGACAAGCTTGCTCAGTAATCTTAATTAGATCAAAATGTTTCAAAACATCATCAATGACACCCGATACGTTTAATTGCTCAGCTTCTCGCAACTGTACTTGTACTATTACATATACAATTGAAACAGTTTTCACATATACTATGTTCATTAAAATCGACATGAATTAATCTATGGCCGAATAAATGACTTTACGTATTGTTGATAATAACTGCTCATTAGTTGTAGTTGATTTTGTCAATATCGCAGTAACATCATTCTTAAACTCTTCACCCACATCAGCACCAGAAAAAACGATTACTGGGCACTTTTCTTTTATGTCATTAAGCAATTCAAGACCGGAACCATCAGGCAATGACACATCCAGTATTAACAAGTCATATTCGTGCTGTTTAACCATCTCTTTGGCTTGCTTAACACTTGTAGCAAATGAATATTCAGCCACATTCTCAACAACAGCCCTGGTTACCTGAATCACATCAAGTGAATCTTCCACATGAAGCACACCAGGCCGTAAACTACCAGACAATGCCTGATTAAGCGCATTTAACAAACGCTTCTTGTCAAATGGTTTCTGGATCCAGTCAATAACCGTAACTGCATCTCCCTTAAATTGCGTTTTACTCTCTTGAGCAAGAGCGGATACCACAATGATTGGCAGATTACTTGTAGCATCATCATTCTTTATATCCTGTATTAATTCCAGTCCATGCTGATCTGGCAAACCAAGATCTAGTAACAGTGCACTATATTGTTTACGTTTTAGAAACTCTTTGGCCCCTTTAGCCGTATTGACTAAATCACATGAAAATCCTTCATTCTGCAATAATACATTCAGCAAATGCGATACATCCGGATTATCTTCACAGACCAGTATTTGCTTTAGATCACCAGCACTAGATTCTGATTCCACGATACTGGAATTTTCGGGCAACTCAAAATAAAAGGTAGAACCTTTCCCAGGTTCAGAATCAAATCCTATATGGCCGCCATGATGCTCGACAATGGCTTTACTAATACTCAAGCCCAGACCGGATCCGCCTTTTTCACGGGTATCCGAACTATCTGCCTGGGCAAATCGCTGAAATATTCGAGAATGAAATTCTGTTGGAATACCGGGACCATGATCGATGACAGATATGCGAATCCAGGCACCTGATTTACTTACTGCAACTTCAACGGTTTCGTTTTCGGATGAAAATTTCACGGCATTTGAGATCAAATTAGCAAACACCTGCAACAACCGGTTTTCATCAGCATTAAATGAAATGCCTCCCAGGTTATTTGTAAATATTAATTTTACTTTATGCTCATCTGCATAACCCTGATTTGCTTCTAATGCATTTTTTAGCAAACAGGATAGCTCAACGGTTTTAAATTCAAAATCCATTTTCCCCGATTCGATTTTTTCAAGATCCAGAATATCATTGATCAATAAAGCCAAACGTTCACTATTACGATTGGCCATTTGCAGCATGCTTTTGGCCTTTTCTGATACCTCACCTACTGCCCCACCCAATACCAGACCAAGTGCACCCCGGATAGAAGTCAGTGGTGTTCGTAATTCATGACTCACTGTTGACACAAACTGGCTTTTCATTTGATCAATACGTTTGCGCTCACTAATGTCTCGTACAATGCCAATAATTAATAACTTGCCATTATCTTCCTGAACAAGTTGCAAAAACGCTTCTACTGGTACCTTGTTACCGTCTTTTTTCACTAATATGGTTTCATGGCTTAGCGAATCTGCTTTGCCTTCTAGTATTGGCTTGAGATAGTCTCTGTACTTTATTTCATCATAATCCGGCTTGATATCTATAATTCTCATCTGCATCAGCTCATCCCGGCTGAAACCAAGGGTTTCTATTGCACCCTTGTTACAATAATGAAAATTCAGTGAGCCCGGATCATACATAAATATCATATCCAGCGTATTATCCAGAATTCGCTTGAACTGGTTCAGTTCATCACTGGTTTTTTGACGCCGAACTTCGGAACGCCAGGCTTCGATAAGGTTTCCGCAGGTATTAAAGATGGGCCTGAAAAAGTCCACCATAGCTTCATCATAATCTTGTTTACAATTTGCAACACCCAGCATACCGATGACATGGCCTCCTGAATAAAAAGGCACACCTAGAAATCGCTCTATCGCCAGATGTCCTTGTGGCAAACTCTTGGTTCGTGGATCATTTTCAGGATCGTTTGAGATAACTAGCTTACCAGAGGTAATTACATGACCAAATAAATTGTCCAGCTCATTAATTTCCATACCTTCAGGAGCATGCTCCTCATAAAACTGGCGTGAAGCTTCATTCCAGGCAATATTGGTTATGCCATGAGTTTTTAGATAAGGTTCACCATTTTCCCTGTATAGAAGCTCTCCTATAAAACCATATTCACTACCTGTAAGCTGCAAAATATCATCAAGCAATAAGCCGAATACTTTCTTCGGATCAGATTCGCTAATAAATCTTGACTGGGCCCTGCTTATTGCATTCAGCAAATTGTGACTGCGCTTAATTTCTTCTTGTTGTGCTCGACTACTGGTAATATCACTTTCTATTGCAATAAAATTACTAATTTTCCCACTGTCGTTATAAATTGCCTGAATTTCCAGCTCTAGCCAGTAGGGTGATCCATTTTTATGGTAATTTAGTATTTCTGTCTTGAAGCCTTCACCCGCACGAAGTTTGTTACGGATAAATGTAACTGTATCTGGATTAGTATCCTTGCCCTGCAAAAATGAACCTGGCGTTTTGCCAATAACTTCATCAAAGCTATAACCTGAGATTCGCTGAAATCCTTGATTGACCCATTCTATATTACCGGCGGCGTCGGTAATAATGACCGCATTGTTTGTGCCTGCGGCCACCATAGCCAATTTACGACTTTCTGCCTGGCTCAGTAATAGATCCTGGTTTACCTTCTTCTTTTCCGTTAAATCCTGTGCCACACCCAGAAAACCGGTAATATCACCTGATTCATTTGTGATGCTAGTAATAGACAAGGAAACCGGAAACCGGCTACCGTCCTTACGGACATAGCTCCACTCATTCTCATCGGCGTTACCTAAACGGGATTTTGCTACAAACACTTCAAAACCCGGTTCAATCATTCGCCCAAGCTCTTCAGATAGTTCTGCAGCACGCTGCTTGAGTTCATTCACATCATGAATGATCGCCGGTGTTACTTTATTGATAACCTCCTCGGCCTTATAACCCAGCATACGTTCGGCAGCTGAATTAAATGTTAGAATTATGCCTTCTGGATCAGTAGAGATAATGCTGTAGTTAGCACTATTAATAACAGCTTCCTGCAAACGAATGGCTTTATTTAATTCTCTTTCTACTTCTTTTCTTTGAGAAACATCTCGCGTAATACCAACAAAATACTTTTCACCTTTAAGCAACATTTCACTTACAGCCAACTCCATTGGAAAAACCGAACCATCCTTGCGTTTACCTAGCACCTCACGTCCTATACCAATGATTTTTTTATGGCCTGTTCTCAGGTAATTGCTCAGATATCCATCATGAGCCGCAGCATAAGGCTCTGGCATTAGCATATTTATATTCCTGCCAACCATTTCCTGCTGTGTGTAACCAAATAATTGTTCAGCGGCAGGATTGTGCCTTTGAATAATACCGTCTTTATTTATTGTAATGATGCCATCAATTACTGTATCCACGACGGCTTTGAGGTAGGCTTCACTGGATTTGATAATTTCCGCTGATTCTTCCAGGGTTATATGATTGAGTTCAGATTGCACAGCATCAGCAATATCGCGTAGCATTTGTTGATCGACTGCTGGCAGTTCACGGGGTTTGTTATCAATAATGCATAGTGTGCCAATGCGATAGCCATCTTTATTCGTTAAAGGTGCTCCAGCGTAGAACCTTATATAGGGTGGACCTGTAACCAATGGATTATCGGCAAAACGACTATCTTCAAGTGCATTGGGAATGATAAAGATATGCTTATCAAGAATAGCGTGACCACAAAATGAAATATCCCGCCCAGTTTCTGTGGCTTCCAATCCTTGACGAGATTTAAACCATTGCCGGTTCGCATCAACAAGACTGACAAGGGCTATCTGAACATCGAAATATGTTTTAGCTATACGGGTCAGGCGATCAAAACGTTGCTCAGGTTGAGTGTCAAGAATATCCAGATCATGTAAGGCCTGTAAGCGTTCAATTTCGTCATCAGGGATACATGGAGTGTCCATAATATTTTGATCAATTTATTAGTTTTTATTCATGCAAAAGAAAACATTGCCGGACCATCAATATATTGTTCACGAATTTGGGATACATCGGGTAACACATCCATGAATGCCTCCACCAGCATTGGCTGGAAATGACTGCCACTCAACTTCCTTATTTCAGCCACGGCATCTTCAACTGACCAGGCCTTTTTGTAGGGACGTTCGCTAGTCAGCGCATCGAACACATCTGCCAAAGCTACAATTCGAGCCTCGAGAGGTATATCTTCCCCTACCAGTCCATTAGGGTAACCGCTTCCATCCCACTTCTCATGATGTGCAATGGCGATACTGGCGGCCATGGTAGAGAGGTTACTAGGGCGTTGCGCCTGTAATATCTCAGCACCAATACTGGTGTGGGTTTTCATAATCTCCCATTCTTCGGGGGTCAGCTTGCCGGGTTTAAGCAATATTTTATCCGGGATTCCCACCTTGCCAATATCGTGCATAGGGCTGGCATTAAGAATCATTTCCCCCCAATCACGACTTTGTCCGATGGCCAGCGCCAGTGACTGGCTAAATTTACTCATACGGATGATATGCATACCTGTTTCGTTATCCCGGTACTCGGCCGCCCTGCCCAGGCTGCGCACTATATCAAGACGGGTTTCCCAGAGCTCCTGGGTGCGGGCCTTAACCTGGGTTTCCAGCAACTCGTTATGATCCTGAAGAAAATCCTGATATTCCTTTATTTTCAATAGATTACGGATGCGAACCCGAAGCTCTAACTGATCAAAAGGCTTATTTAGGAATTCTTCGGCTCCGGCATTGAGCCCCTTAATACGGGATTCACGATCATTGAGGGCGGTTAGCATAATGATCGGGATATGCCTTGTAGACTCTTGCGACTTGAGTCTACGGGCAACCTCAAAGCCATCCAGACCCGGCATCATAATATCTAACAATACAATATCTGGTTTTATCTCCGCCATCATTTGCAAAGCGGTTTCACCATCCCTGGCTGTTTCACAGCAATAACCTTCCTGCCCCAAAAAAGTCGTCAGCAATTTGCGATTGCTTTCGTGATCATCAACAATAAGGATGCGACTGGATTTCATTAAAGATACTTACAGCTAGTCTAATTTTATTATTTCAATAATATGAATATAGACCGATAGGTGAGCAAATGCACAGCGAGAGGCCAAAAAGCCTTTTAGGAAAAAGAGGGTGGGTTTTGGATGAGAAAATGACTTCTGATCCGGATTAGGCGCCTGAATAAAGAAAAGCCTTCATCGGAGTTGGGCTAATACCAATATCAGGAAGCTGGAATTAAAAATCACCCCTCAGAATAACCATACCAAGATGCCTGGAGTAATTCCGATATATGGATAGTGGAGCAGGATTTAAGCAATACCTCCATGTATTGCATCCTTCGAGCCATGATCAACAAAAAACTGCTCCAGGCAATTTTTGAACCTACGA
>JBFHPZ010000073.1:0-8176 GCA_041592495.1 Gammaproteobacteria bacterium
GATTCATGCCTTCACGGCCCAGTAAACGCATATACACATAAGCGCGTAACAACACACCGGCATTACCCATGAAAGCGGCTAACGAACCAATACTTTGTGGACAATCTTTTTCGGTCAGCCAGCGATAAGCATCACCTTCTTTGGTCACCATGGGCAAGGGTAAAAACGGTTTCAGTCGTTTACCGACACCAATGGCGCCGGAACCCGGACCACCACCACCATGGGGCGTGGAAAAGGTTTTGTGCAGATTGGAATGGATCACATCGAAGCCCATGTCGCCGGGACGAATCTTGCCCAGGATGGCATTCAGGTTGGCGCCATCGTAATACAACAAACCACCGGCCTGATGGATGACTTCAGCAATAGTCTTTATTGAACGTTCGAACACACCTAAAGTGGATGGATTGGTCAACATTAAACCGGCGGTTTGTGGACCGACGGCGGCTTTCAATGCATCCACATCGACGTCGCCATTATCCAGAGTCGGGATTTCTTTCACCGAATAACCGCACATGGTTGCTGTGGCGGGATTAGTGCCATGGGCGGCATCCGGCACCAGGATTTCCTTGCGCTCAAAATCCTTATTGGCATCGTGATAGGCGCGAATCATGGCGACACCGGCAAATTCGCCCTGGGCACCCGCCATGGGTGTTAAGGAAAAACCCGCCATGCCGGTGACTTCGCACAGCATGTTCTGCAATTCATACATGCAGGCCATGAAACCCTGGCTGAATTTTTCCGGCGCCAGCGGGTGACGCGACAGGAATCCCGGCAGCATGGCCAGAGAATTACAGGCGCGGGGATTATATTTCATGGTGCAGGAACCCAACGGGTAGAAATGGGTATCGATGGAAAAATTACGTTGCGACAAACGGGTGTAATGACGCACTACCTGCATTTCCGATACTTCCGGCAAGCCCGCGGATTGTTTGCGTCGCAGGGATTCTGGAATATCGTTGATTTGGGTTTCGACGGCGGGGGCCTGAATTTTGGTTGCGCGGCCCTTGGCACTGTGTTCGAAAATCAGCATGAATCGGTTACCTAAAGAATTTGGGACAATGCGTTCGCGTAAGCGTCGATATCGTCATCGCTACGCATTTCAGTTGCGCACACCAGAACCGCATTTTCCAGTTCCGGATAATCTTTTGAGAGATTGAAACCTCCCAGAACATTGTGTTGCGCCAATGCATCCAGTACTTCTGCCGCCGGCTTGGTGAAACGAATTACCGCTTCATGGAAACGCGGGCCATTGAATACCACCTCGACACCTTTGATCGCTGACAGGCGCTCTACCAATTTGTTTGTGTTTTGATGACAGGCCGCGGCCACCTGCTCCAGACCTTTCGGTCCCAGCAAGGCCATGTGAATGGTCGATGCAGTGACCACCAGACCCTGATTGGTACAGATGTTGGATGTCGCCTTGGAACGACGGATATGCTGTTCACGCGCCTGCAGGGTAAGCACAAAACCTTCCCGGCCCTCGAGGTCCACCGTACGACCCACAATACGCCCCGGCATCTGGCGCACATGCTCCTTCTTGCAGCACATGAAGCCATAGTAGGGACCACCGGAAGACATGGGCGCGCCAAGCGGCTGACCATCACCACAGGCGATATCGGCGCCGCTATCGCCCCATTCACCGGGCGGTGTCAACAGGGCAAGACTTAAAGGATTCACGACGGCGATCACCTGGGTGCCATTGGCATGAGCCCAGTTGGTAATGGCGTGCACATCTTCCAGGTTGCCGAAGAAATTGGGCTGGGCTATCACCACCGCTGTAATGTCTTCACCCTCATAGGCCTTGAACGCATCAACGGCAGTGAGACCGGTGGCATGATCGTAATCCAGTTCCACCAGCTCGATGTCCTGATGCTGCACTATGCTGCGGGTTGCCCTGCGATACATTGGATTGACCGTGCGCGGCATCAGGATTCGGCGAGATTTGGATTTACGATTGGCGCGAATGGCCATGAGCACCGCTTCCGCCAGACCGGAAGCACCGTCGTACAAGGATGCATTGGACACATCCATGGCGTTGAGCGCGGTCATCATGCTCTGGTATTCGTAAATCAGTTGCAGCGTACCTTGCGAGGCTTCTGCCTGATAGGGCGTATAGGCCGTGTAATATTCACCACGGGTGGTGATTTGCCACACCGCCGCCGGAATATGGTGATCATAGGAACCGGCGCCAAGAAAACACACTGGCTGACCATCCTGGGCCGCACGGGCTGACATGAGTCGGTTCACTTCCATTTCGGTCATGCCGACCGGAATACCATCCAGGCCTTTGGCACGCAAACTCTTTGGAATTTCATCGAACAGGTTTTCAATGCTGTCGACACCAATCACCGCCAGCATGTCGCGGATTTCTTCTTCAGTATGGGGAATAAACGGCATAAAGCTCTACTTCAGTTTCAGTACAGATGGCTCAATCAATCGTCGTCATCGTCGTTGTTTTCTTCAAGTTCTTCTTCATAGGAACTTGAATCCAGCAACTCATCTGCTTCATCGACATCATCGGGACGGATACGGAAAATCCAGCCATCTTCATAAGGTGCGTTATTGATCATTTCCGGTTCATCCACCAGGATGCCGTTGCTATCAATGACTTCGCCGCTGATGGGCATATAAATATCGGAAGCGGCTTTCACCGACTCCACTACACAACAGGCATCTTCTGCATCGAAGTGCGTGCCCACTTCCGGTGGCTCAACGAACACGATGTCACCCAGAGCTTCCTGGGCATGATCTGTGATTCCAACGGTGACTGTGCCATCGTCTTCGACTCGCACCCACTCGTGTGAACGGGTATAACGCAGTTCAGATGGGATTTCGCTCATGACATTACCTCATCAATCAGTACGGTTAAAATTATTCTTTGTAGATCAGTCAATGCAGTTTTGCACGTTAGTCAATGCAGGATTTTCCATCACGCACAAACACCGGCTTCACCACACGGGCATTGAGCAGTTTGCCGCGAATATCCACCTGGCAATGATCGCCCGTGGCCGCCGGCACCCGCGCCAGTGCAATAGATTTTTTCAGACTTGGGGAAAAAGTGCCACTGGTGATTTCACCTTCACCCACACCTTCCACAACCACCTTCTGGTGACCGCGAAACACACCCTTGTCTTCCAGCACCAGGCCCACCAGTTTCTGTTTGGGGCCAAACTGTTTTTCCGCCGCAATCACATCGCGCCCAATAAAATTACGTTCCGCCGGTTCCCAGGCAATGGTCCAGCCTAAGCCGGAAATTAATGGAGAAGTGGATTCATCCATATCACTGCCGTACAGATTCATGCCGGCTTCAAGACGCAGGGTATCGCGCGCACCCAGACCACAGGGTTTTATTCCGGCTTTTGCCAGCGCATCCCAGAACTCCGGTGCTTCCGTATCCGGCAACATGATTTCAAAACCGTCTTCACCCGTGTAACCGGTGCGTGCCACAAACCATTCACCATAGGCAGCACCGACGAAACGACCGAGATCACCGGCGGTCTGGCTGGCATCGATAGGCAATACCTGCAAGGCTTTTTCCCGCGCATGGGGACCCTGCACCGCAATCATGGCCAGCTCGGCACGTTCCTGAACATCGACATTGAATGGTTTGGCCTGTTTGGTGATCCAGGCAATATCCTTGTCGCGGGTTCCTGCATTCACCACCATGCGGAACCAGTCATCACGCATGTAATACACAATCAGGTCATCGATCACGCCACCCTTTTCATTGAGCATGCAGCTGTATAAAGCCTTGCCGGATTGTTTGAGTTTGGCGACATCGTTGGCGAGCAGGTATTGCAGAAAAGGTTTGACTGCATCGCCATGCAAATCCAGCACAACCATATGGGAGACATCAAACATACCGGCGTCAGTGCGCACCTGATGATGTTCTTCAACCTGGGAACCATAATTGATGGGCATCTGCCAGCCGGCGAAATCGACGATTTTGCCACCGTATTGCAGATGTTTATCGAATAAAACTGTTTTCTGAGTCATGGGCAGTAATCCATTGTGGTGACAACGTACTGCCCCTCTGTCCTGATACCTGAGAGATAAACGATGATGAGCATCGTGTTCCCCTTCGGTGGACCCGTACGGGCCGCTCTCCAGAGTCAACTTGTCGCAGCGAGCAGTACTGCTGCAGACACCATGCCGTGGTCCTTTTACCTGAGCGTTTCCGGGCGGTTGCGCCTTCGGTGACAGCTTGCGCTGCTCTCTCCCACGGCCTGAAAGTTAAGGGCGCACTATAAACCAGACCGTAGCAGATTACTATCTCCCCCCTGCAAGCATTAGTTGTCTGAATCGTGGAAATCTGGAATGATCAGCACACTACAATGACTAGAAACCAACCATGTATCAAATAGATAATCCCCAACTACACGCCTGGTTACAAATGTTCAGCGAGAATCCGTTTTATCAGGCATCTCTCGTTGTATTCATCGGCCTGATGATCGCCTCTGTGGTCAATTTGGTGATAAGAAGAGTTCTGCTTCGCGTAGTCCACATGACCAGCGGCGATCTCGACAACCAGATTGTGCATATTCTGCGCCCGGCCCTGTTCTACACCATCCTGCTGATTTCAGTAGGCATTGCGCTCAATATGTTGCTTGATGACAGCGCAAAAGTCTTCATTCACTCCATCCTGCAAACATTGATTATATTGATCTGGTCTGTTTTTCTGATTCGCCTGTCTCGGGCGATATTACGCTCACTCAGCAAAAACCCCAATCACCTGGCCGTGGTCAACACCCAAACCCTGCCACTGTTTGAAAACATCGCCATATTACTCATCATTGGCGGCACCGTTTATTTTATGTTCACCGCATGGAATATCGACATGACTGCCTGGCTGGCCTCCGCCGGTATAGTCGGTATCGCCGTCGGCTTTGCTGCAAAAGACACCCTGGCGAATTTATTCTCCGGCGTGTTCATCATGGCAGACGCACCTTACAAGATTGGCGACTACGTGGTGCTCGATTCCGGCGAACGCGGAGAAGTCACACACATAGGTATTCGCAGCACACGCATCCTCACCCGCGAAGATGTCGAAGTCACCATTCCCAACTCCATCATGGGCAACACCAAAATTATTAACGAGTCCGGCGGACCCCATAAAAAATATCGCATACGCATAAAAATTGGCGTCGCCTACGGTAGTGATATCGATAAAGTAAAAAACATTCTCATGGACATAGCACTCAATGATGAAGGTGTGTGCAAAGATCCGGAACCGCGGGTGCGTTTTAGACAGTTCGGCGGTTCCAGCCTGGATTTTGAATTGCTCGGATGGATCGAGGAACCCATGTTGCGCGGCCGCGTGAGTGATTCACTCAACAGCAGCATCTACAAACGCTTTAATGCTGAAGGTGTGGAAATCCCCTACAGCAAACACGATTTGTATATCAAACAAATGCCGGGGGATAAGAATCTTTAACGCAAAGACGCAATGGCGCAAAGGTTTTTCCAGAATTTGCGCCATGCTATTACCTTCCTACCGACTGTAGCTGACGTAGGTTGGCAATACTTTACCGACAAAATAAACTGACAACCAATCAATAAACAAGAAGCTTACAAGGAGAAAAACCATGCCCCTCTACAAAGGATCCTGCCACTGCGGCGCCATCAAATTTTCCTTCGAAGGCGAAGCCATCACCAAGGGTTTACGCTGCACCTGCTCCATCTGTTCCCGCAAAGGCGCTATGATGACACCCTATGCGATAGCACCGGACAAATTTAAAATCGAAGCAGAACCAAACAAACTCGGGCTTTATGAATTCGGTGCAAAAACCGCCAAACATTATTTCTGCAAAACCTGCGGCATTTATCCGTTTCATGTAACCGCACGTGTACCGGATCATTACCGCGCCAACCTGGCGTGTATTGACGGCATAGACACATTCAAACTGGAAGCGGATGTTTTTGACGGGAAAAATCTATTATAAGATGTGAAAAGATTTGACGCGAAGACGCAAAGGTTTGTGGAAATGCAGATGCATACATCTTTATTTAATTTAGACTTTACAAATATTTGCGTCTTTGCGTTAAAGATTCAGCTTCTAAAACCCAATCACTCTTGCCAGTTTTGGCAAATCACCTTCCAGTCCCATGGCATGCCGCATGAACTTGTGTTTCAGCGGCCCAATACTGTTCACCAGATTCAAACCGAAGTTACGCACCAGGCTCAACCCCTGCGCTTCATTGCTGAATAAATTTTTGAAGCCACTCATGCTGTACATCATGAGTGTGTTTTCTCCACGACGCCAGCGTTCGAATTTTCGTAAGGTAGTGTAACTCGCAAAGTCCTTGCGTTGTTTTTCGGCTTCAATAATTATTTCTGCCAGACTGGCGGCATCGAGTACACCGAGGTTAGCGCCTTGCCCGGCCAGTGGATGAATGGTGTGTGCGGCATCGCCAATCAGTACCACACCGGGTTTTACATAGTGTTCAGCATGGCGACGAATTAATGGAAATGCGGCACGTGGTCCAACGGATTTAACTGCACCTAATGTATATTCGAATGCCTGTTCCAGTTCGTGACTGAATGCATTTTCATCCAGCGCCAGCAAGCGATCGGCTTCTTCATCACTGGCCGACCAGACTATGGAACAGCGACCATCGGGTAAGGGTAAGAACGCAAGCGGGCCTGTCGGCAAGAAACGTTGCCATGCGGTGTATTGATGATGTTTGGTGGACTCCACAACACAGACCACGCCCTTTTGTTTATAGGGTGCTTTTTCCAGTTCGATACCGGCGGCTTCACGCACACGAGAATTGGCACCGTCGGCACCCACTAACAGGCGCGCCTTTAATATGCGTCCATCTTCCAGCGTAATGACATTATGCTGATCACATTCAATAGCATTGACGTTTGCCGGGCATAACCAGTGTACATTTTTATGGTGTTTGAGTTGTTGCAGAAGCGCGGCCTGTACAACTTTGTTTTCAATGATATGCCCCAGTGCATCCACACCGAGATCAGCGGCATCAAAATGAATTTGGCCTGATCCGGTCGCATCCCATACATGCATGTGTTCGAACGGACTGATACGGCGTTGCTTCATACCGTCCCAGGCATGCAAATTTATAAACACCTGTTGTGATGCACGTGAAATTGCGGATACCCGCAGTTCATAATCCTGATCGGGTTTGATATCACCCGGTTCCTGAGCATCGATCACGGCAACACTGAAACGACTGTCTGCCAGTGCATTGGCCAGTGTTAAACCGACTATGCCGGCACCAATAATTACAATGTCATATTCTGTTTTTTCTTGTTTCATACTGTCGCCGGATATGTCATGCATCCACAAGCACAATAACATTTGCGTGCATTGGCGTTCATTACTCCGCGCACTCCTGCGCTACGTCCCTTGGGGCCACACCCGGGTGTGTTAAAAAATGTTCCAGACATTTTTTCTGCGTTTTCTTTTTATGGATCACAAGCAAACTACTCATAACGGCACCCTGCGTAACATCTTGCCCATACGCCCCAGCAAGCCCATGCTTTGCCTGGCCATGAGGTGACGTAATGATGGCATCAGGTCCACCATGATTAATCCTGCCGCTCGAGCATGTGCCAGGGGTGAAAAACGATTGGAAAATATTTTGATTAAACTATCGGTAACACGATATACGCGCAACATATCCTTGCGGCGTTTTGAGTGATATTCACTTAGCAACAAGGGATGACCGGGATCGTCAGCCGTTGCAATTAATTCCGCCATTTCAGCCACATCCCGCAAGGCCAGGTTATAACCCTGTCCCGCAACCGGATGTAAGGTATGCGCAGCATTGCCAATCACCGCTACACGACCTTTAACTAATTGTTCCACTTCAACATAAGCCAGAGGATAGGCATGACGCACACCGGTTTTTAAAATATGACCGAGACGATAACCAAATCGCTGCTGCAATTTTTTAATAAACGCATCATCCTCAAGCGCCATGATGGCGTCCCTGTCTTCTGTTCTGACTGTCCATACCACTGAACAACGATTTCTTGTCATGGGCAAGAATGCCAGCGGACCGGTTTCGGTGAAGCGCTCATAGGCTACGTTGTTATGCGCATATTCAGTGCTGACATTGGCAATGATGGCGGTTTGTTCGTAATCCTGTTTTGTTATATCCAGACCGGCGAGTTCACGTGCCCGGGACATGGCGCCATCCGCCGCGACCA
>JBFHPZ010000074.1:0-8174 GCA_041592495.1 Gammaproteobacteria bacterium
GACCAATTATAACGTCCAGTCATTGTGTAATGATGATCCAAAGCAGGATGTTCACCTGACCCATATCGGTATCGAGCAGGCAGAAATTGTTGCCAATAAACTCAAGGACAAAAACATCCAGCACATTATCGTTTCCGAGCTACCTCGCACCCGACAAACCGCAGAGATTATTAATCAATATCACCACGCGCCGATTGAGCAGCGAGCTGAAATAAACGATATACGTTCAGGCTTTGACAGCAAGCCGGTTATCGAGTACCAGAACGCCATCGCCCATGATCCCTTATATGCAAAAATCAACCATGGCGAATCCTTGATGGAACACAGACAACGAGTGCTGCAATTTTTAGATTGGTTAAGACTACAACCCAATGATTCCATCCTTGTGGTTGCACATGAAGAAACCTTGCGAGTTATCTACGGTTATTTTCACAAACTCATTATGGAAGACATGATCAAATTATCTTTCGATAATTGTTCTGTTCTTGATTTTAATCTTTAGTGACATCAGCAAGCCCCGAATCGAGATCAGGATATTGCAGTGTAAGTTTAAAATCTCTTAATAGCTTTACATTACTTATACGTCGCGATTCTTCCATATAGGACAACATGCCGGACGACAATTCTGTTCTTGCCTGCTCCAGGCTAATGGCCGGTGGCGCAGGTAGATTGTGCGCCTTCGCGACCTGCATAAAATAATCATACATAGTTGTTGGATGACCATCTGCGCAATTGTAAACTCCCTTGATCTCATCATCGACAACCGCCTTGATGCATATATTCACAAGATCAGTGGCATGAATACGATTACTGAAGGGTGAGTCTTCACCACAAACAATGGGCAAAGCTTTCTTGATTCGATCAAGAGGAAATTTTCCGGGTCCGTAAATCCCTGGAACACGTAAAATAGTTAATGGAATGTTTAGGTTATCGCAAAAGGCCTGTGCCTGAAGCTCAGCACTGTACCGTCTTTTGGCACGATCAACCCTGGGCTTTACAGGTGTGGTTTCATCCACCCAGTTACCGGCACAATCACCATAAACACCCGTCGTACTGATTAAAATAAATTTATCCGGAGCCTGCCGATTAATAAGATGAAGAAAATGTCGCATACGCACATCATCCTGCCCTGATGGTTGCGGTGGCACCAGATACAGAACTATAGCCTTTGACCAATCTATAGCAGGTTCAAGCTCCGGCTGATCTTCATCAAGATTCAGTATTCGACAATCTATCCCTTTATCTTTACAACTTTCCAGACTCCGCTGACTACGAACAAAACCCAGTACTTGTCCAGCACTATTCTGTAATTGCTGTGCAAGCTTTTGCCCAATGTAACCACAACCCACTATCAGCACTTTGCTCATGCTTACGCTTCATCACTTATTACTCAATACTGCATCTTACCCTTATTAGGCAGACAAAAAAAAGCCCGGCTTAACCGGGCTATTCTGTTGATGCACTACTGTTTAATCAAAACTTTCATCACAGCGTTTAGCACGTGCATCATAATATCGTTCGCAGGTATATGCATCACCACCCTGGGCATAACACATATTGCGTTGTTTGTAGGCATACTCCCGACAACTCCCCCAGGAGTTGCTCAGCTGCAATAATTTATTTGCATGTTGCTGTTGCCGATCTTTCTTGTTAGCCCATGGATTATTGTTCAGCTTCTGAAATGCACCGGCTTCAGATGCACCAAACTTGCTGTCAAATTCGGCAGCCAACTTTCTTTGTTCCAGATCACTCAATTCATGCTGCGTTTCAGCCTTGCCTCTGAATACACCACGATCAGCTGCCTGCGAAACGGATACATTCATCAGCAAGAATGCAGAAAAAATGTAGGACACCATACGTATCGAAGTCATTGCAAGTTCCCTTTCATCAAATTAGGTTGCATATTTAGCATTTCCGTTGGTTTTAACTTTGCTTTCACAAGCCGATGGAGCAGTAACTCCTGGAAACGCACCTGATGCCAGAATTCTGGCTAGACTTTAATCATTTACCGATTAATGGAAGACGTATTGCTATAACCGGGAAGGGACGGATAGAACTCTATCCGTATATTATGAATTAATTATATGCACGCAATTTAACTCTTGCAACCCAAAAAAAGGATTTATTCACTACCCGTTTGGGTGAAAAACCATGTAATTAGTTGATTTAGCTTCAAGAAACCAACTGATTCCCTAGCCAAGCATGACACCGGTTAAACACAGCAAGATGATTAGCAGCACCCCCTGCATAGCCTGCAAACGCCGGTATTCATTGCGGGTCACAATGACCCATTTGGCATTTGTTCTGGCAGAAAAAGTGCTTTTCAATTTTTTTACAATATCACTATGATCCTGGCTATGCATAAACATGCTGTTTTGTAATGGTTTCATGATGTTCTCCTGAATTGATTTCTAAGCTGTATTTAACTAACAGCAACAGGCAATAGCATGGATCAATACTGACTTTTTACTGAACAATTATGATGAATTATGGCAACCGGTTTATATCATTCTGAGACAGGTTATTATTGCTGTGAACAAGGCACGAACCTCTTGCCAGCTTTTCTTTCAAAATAGACCATGCCCGAGCAAAGACTTCATGGAGATTAAATGGGACATCATATTGCGATTGTTGAAGATGAACCCGCCATTGGCGAGAACTATAAAGATGTACTCACCCGACATGGCTACCAGGTCAACCTTTACCCTAATCGATCCAGTGCAATGGCGGCCTTTGACAAAAGACTGCCTGACCTGGCTATTATTGATGTTGGCCTTGAAGATGAAATAGAAGGTGGCTTTGAATTGTGCCGTGACCTGAGAGCACGTTCGGCACACTTGCCTATTATTTTCCTGACTGCACGTGATAGTGAGCTGGATGCAGTTTCCGGCTTGCGCCTGGGCGCCGATGACTACCTCACTAAAAATATTAGCCTGGCTCACCTGGTTGCCCGGATTGTTGCCCTGCTCAGACGCATCGATTCATTCAAACTACAAACACCAAAATCCGATCTTATCGAGCAGGATGATTTAATCATGGATATGAATCGCATGACCGTGAAATGGAAGTCCCGCCATATAACTTTAACACTCACAGAATTCTGGCTGGTACATGCATTGGCAAAGCATCCAGGGCATGTTAAGAATCGTCAGCAGTTAATGGATGCAGCCAATGTAGTTCTAGATGACAATACCATTACCTCCCATATCAAGCGTATACGAAAAAAATTTGGCGAAACAGATTCTGACTTCTCCGCCATTGAAACCGTGTATGGTTATGGCTATCGCTGGAACAGCGCGCATTAATATCGAACTACACTTTGAAATTACGTAACCAGCTAATCATTCTCAGCCTGTTAACTCTCACCCTGCCCTGGGCCGGGTGTGAATACATTCGTGAAATGGAAAACACTTTACGCGAAGGTCAGGCGCAAAGTTTATTAAACACGGCAAAAACGATTGCTCAAATGACTGCCTATGAAAACGAAGCCTTCTTCAATCAACACGAACTCAGCCTAAACAACCGTCCTGACAATAATATTTATGCATTTCCACTTAATAATGAGATTTTGCTGGATGGCTATTCAGATGACTGGGGGCGATTATCCGAAGAACTGCGCTACTTCAATAACCAGGCAGAATCAAATCAAACAAACGAGGCTCGAGTAGGGTTAATTGCAGCAACCCACAAAAACTACCTGTACCTGTTTCTGCAAATAACGGACAGCGACGTTGTATATCATGATCCAACAGGGAGCCTGGTAAACGGCGATCACCTGCGCTTGCAACTTGGCCAAAATGAACATAACCAGAACCTCTATTTCATCCAGACCAGCGCACCGGGCAAAGTCACGGCTGAATACATTCAGCAAAAAAACAACTTTGACCCTGTGCTTTTAAAAAAGAATGCTATTTATGGTCAATGGCAAGATACGATAGAAGGTTATAATATAGAGTTACGCATTCCGCTGAAGCTAGTAACTGACACTATCAGCTTTGCCATTATCGATTATGACCACATGGAACAAACCCATCCCGGTGGATGGTATGGCACAATGGATTTATTGTCTCCGGATAATAGAGGGCATTTAATACAGCCATCAGATCAAGTCGCCGCATTACTTGCCAAGTTCAAACAGGACAACGTTCGATTACGCATTACTGATTCTCAGGGCTGGTTACTTGCCAATACGGAAATGCAAGTCACTGAATTAACGAATATCAGTGACATCAAATTAAATGAAACCCTGCAGGCTATTTTATATCAGTTCTATAGTTTGATAATGTACTGGTCGGAATCAAACAATCAAAATGTCACACAGGAACATGGCAGAATAACAGGGCAGCTTTTCGAACTTGCATTAAACGACCAGGCCACAACATCCTGGTACAAGCCTGAAACAGCTAATCACGCTATTGTATCCGCCAGCTATCCAATCAAAATCAATAACAAGGTCTTTGGTGTAGTAAATGCAGAACAAACCAGTGATGCAATATTGTCAATTACCAATCATGCTTTAAACCGACTGATCACACTGAGTTCAATTGCAATATTTGTTTCCGCCGTCGGATTGCTTGGTTATGCCACCTTGCTATCGTATAGAATAAAACGTTTGCGTAATGCCACAGAAAACTTTATTTCTTCTGATGGGAAAATTAGTGCACATTTCAAGGCCTCATCTGTTAATGATGAGCTGGGTGACTTATCACGCAGTTTCGCCTATATGCATACGCGACTAAATGAATATACCCAGTACCTTCAAACACTGGCATCAAAACTCTCTCATGAATTACGCACACCCTTAGCTGTAATCCAGTCCTCACTGGACAATCTGAGTCATAGTGAACTTTCGCAAAGCACATCAACCTATGTGGCCCGTGCCAAGGATGGCAGTGAGCGACTGGGCAGAATTATTACAGCCATGAGCGAAGCCTCACGTGTTGAACAAGCCCTGCAATCTTCTGAACACAGCCGGTTTGATTTGAATACTATTCTCCAAAGCAGCATTAATGCTTACCGGGATGTCTATAAAAACCGCCATTTCCTGTACAAACAGGATCAAGCGCCCTGCATGATCGATGGCACTCCAGAACTTATAATACAAATGCTGGACAAGCTGGTGGATAATGCCGTTGACTTTAGTCCGGATGAGAGTGAAATATCCATTACACTCACTGGTAACAACAAAATAATTTCACTTATTGTTAGTAACCAGGGACCAACACTCCCATCTCTTATGCAGAACCAACTATTCGATTCCATGGTCAGTTTACGCGACCATAAAACCAGCCACCCTCATCTTGGCCTGGGCTTACATATTGTGAAATTAATTGCACTTGCTCATAACGGTGGAGTACGGGCAGAAAATCGTAACGACAACCAGGGTGTCAATTTCATTGTGACTTTACCTGCTGCGCAATAAACTGTCCGCTCACAACCGTGATGCGGACAGATACCACCTCCTTAGGGTTATTAATAAACCTGTTTATCACTCAATTGCAGTTCATTGTAATATTCAAGTTCAACACGACGATCCCTGACCGCATGTTCTATACCGGCAATAGTTTGTGATTCACCCTGGCTGTATATATTAATTTGTTCCGGCATAACGCCCTGCTGTACAAGGAACTTTGCAACATAGTCCGCACGCTTCATTGCCAGTTTCTGGTTATATTCCATGCTGCCGCTTTTATCTGCATGTCCGGTTATATTCACTTTCATTTTCGGGTTATTCACAAGATATTTTGCATGCTGACTAAGTTCAGTAATGTCATCATTACGCAATTCATATTCATTGGATGCAAAATAAAATTGCATAGTTTCAGGCTCCGGAATATCGTCAACATAATTATTTACCGGGGATTGTTCCGGTTCCGTTATTTGTGGCTGAACATCAGTAATCTCTGCCGACTGATCTTGATTCAATACCAGCATTTCTTCATTTATTGCTACAGGCTGCGTAATATCAGTATTTATTTCCAGACTTTCGCTCACCGCAATTTCACCGGGAGCAACACGAGTGTCATTCGTACCACAACCAATTAACAGGACTGCAGGCATTGCCATTGCTATCACCAGTAACTTTTTATTCATGACTAGATCCTCATAAACGTTTGATTCTCACAGCAGTATTACTGTGTCTGAGGCTAATTCTAGAAACGTCTTATGGCGGCAGGGAGGCTAGAAAGTGCATTATTCATGTTCAATTCTGCCGAATTATGGCAAGACACATACACGTCACAGTAATGATTTCATTGCCTCAATTGATTTCGCTCATTGGCTTTGAATATAAATAGCCGGTATCATGGCCCCTTGTTTTAACCCCTGTGAACCATAAGCCCATGGAACAAATTCTTGAAATTCGCGATGGCTGTACGACACCCGGCCAACTTCTGAGAAGCCTTGCCTTTGCCCGTTACCTCGGCATTTATAAAGAAGCTTTTATCAAGGACCTCAAAAACCGCTCCACTGACCAGCAACAGGAAGCGGAAAACAAAATCGACTTTATCAAAAAAGTCCGTGCACGCGACCTGATTAAAATTCTTGAAACCGATACATTCAAAAACAAACGGGACGAAGAAAATGCCCGCGAACTTATTCGTTTTATGGATGGCGCATTTCATCACTATCGCGGCTCTGCCTACTCACGCCTGGTCCGCCTACAAAACGAGGTAGTCACGTCCGGTACTGAAACACCCCAAAGCGTTAAGGACAAGGTTACCGACAAGGCCCAGACATTGGCTGACCTGGTACTAGAGACCCGACGCGCCTTGCTGAATAAAGTAGGTTTGGATGAAGGCGTTCGTCGTAGTTTCGGCCTGGACGCCTCACCCAACGTGACCGCTGGAGAAATCTCAGGCCACTATTTCAATTATCCTGCCGATTACACCCTGCTTGGCCATATCCCCTTGACCATCGCGGCTGACATGAAAACCGGGGTGGACTATTCCACACCCTCAAACAAACGCGCCAAACCCTTCTTTGAGCTTAAACATAATCCGTTACATATTCGCCATTTCGATATTGAAAAGTGGGTTTCGGTACCCCTGCGCGTCGGCACTTCATTGATTGTTGCATTTATCCATAAATCCCGAGGCTGTATAGAAATGGAGCCAGGCCTGCTTAACCTGTTTCCTTTTGCCAAAGTGGAAGACATCATCAACAACCGTAAACCCGATGGTGTCTTTTTCTTTGGTGACCCCAATGCCAGCATGAAAGACCTGGGTTATTACTACGATAAAAAAGACAAATTGCTCATAGGCATGGTACCCAACATCGATGAGCTCAAATATTTCGGTTATGTCAAAAAACCGGTGCTCACCCTGCACAATGTACTAGCTATACTCGATGGTGACTTACCCTTGCATTGTGGTTGCACACGTTATGTCGTGCGATTCAATAAGGACGACCATCCCTATATTGCCGAAATGCAAATCAAAGCTGATGACATGGGCAAAATTCGCCTGATAAAGGACGACAACGACCATATCACTCGGCCCATTTTTACAGGCACCGAGACTGGTGCCTTCGCCTGCCTGGATGGCTTTAGTGAACAGGCCAAACTACAAATGATGGGCCGTGAAGTTGGCTACAACAAAGAAACAGGCTCCAATGCACGACAAATTGTGCCGGTTACCGACGTTAACGAGTTGTTCCGCGAAGACCCGCTCGATGTCCTCTTATACATGAATAACTTCACCCTCATTGAACCGGGACAGCCAACCATCAAAGCTGATATGCATATCGAAGACGCACTGGAACATTTCCGTCTCGGTGAACGCGTGGCAGCAGGCTCCACCCAGACCCATCGTGGCGCCAAGGAAAGCAGCTACTGGGCCAACCCATTTCCCTTATTAAAAGCAAACAACGGTGACATACTGCATCCCGAGCTGTATGAAAAATTCTGTGAGAATGAAAAGGGCTTTATAGGTGACATGAGCGTTCTCATTAACCGTGGCGAGCTCAAGGTTGGTGTTGCTTTTAGCCAGCTAATGGCGGGAGTGTATGAAAACAACAGTGATAATGATCTAAAACGCTGCGGTTTTAACAACCGTGACGCAGTGGAACAGGAGGGGCCGGTAAGGCTTGCTGAAGACTTGATAAAATTAATCAAAAACATTGCTACCGAAAAACGCAGCCGCAATGATAAAAAAACCAAGGAAGTCAGCGTTACA
>JBFHPZ010000075.1:0-8144 GCA_041592495.1 Gammaproteobacteria bacterium
CCATCCTGCTGGAATGCATCCATTGCATGAATATTTTTAGCCAGATCGATATCTGAAATCCTGTAACCTTGAGATAAAGCAAACTGTTCAAGTACCCTACGGGTTATTAGCTGGTCCAGAACCTGTTGCTTGATACGAGTCTCAAACACTTCATCAGTTGGCATCTTGCCGCCGAACATGGACTGTAAACGTTGTTTCTGCTTTGCCAGTGCATCATCAAATTCACGTACAGAAATTTCGCTATCATTAACCTTTGCAGCAAATTTTTCTTTTCCGGAAGTCAAATATTCCTGAATACCCCATGACGCAAAAGTTAATGACAAAAAGAAAATGATAATACCGCCAACTATCCCTTTTGCACGATCATTAATGGTCTGTAACATGTAAGTTGGATTCCTCTGATGATGTTCTGGATTATATTTTTAATTTAAATGCAGTGCAGAATAATACTAGAGAGAGGGACGAATCAAAAGCCGGAACTGGAAATTATGGCTAATTTGCTGTTATTTGGACCAGATACACATGCCGACATACGCTACCATGCCTTCACACACCAATAAGGTCATTGTTTTTGTATGGCGGACCGGACGGGACTCGAACCCGCGACCTCCGGCGTGACAGGCCGGCATTCTAACCAGCTGAACTACCGGTCCGAAGAAATTTAAATTTAATTACAGCAATTTTGGAGCTTGCTGGTATATCAATGATGACCCGTAATTTTCCCGGGTCATAAAAAAAGCCCCCTTTCGGGGACTTTCACTGTATGGCGGACCGGACGGGACTCGAACCCGCGACCTCCGGCGTGACAGGCCGGCATTCTAACCAGCTGAACTACCGGTCCGAAGTGGTGGGTAGTGAGAGGCTCGAACTCCCGACATTCGCCTTGTAAGGGCGACGCTCTACCAACTGAGCTAACTACCCGCCGTGAAGGGGCGCTAGTTTACTGCATCTTTCAATGCTTTGCCAGGCTTAAATGCGGGGACATTTGCGGCTGCAATTTTGATTTCTGCACCAGTCTGTGGATTGCGACCAGTACGTGCCGCACGTTGGCGAACCAGGTATGTACCGAAACCAACGATAGTCACCTGATCATTATTTTTCAGCGCACCACCAACTGCATTGATGAATGCATCAAGAGCACGGCCAGAATCTGCTTTGGACAAACCGGAGTTTTCAGCAATTGCGTCAATTAATTCAGATTTATTCATTATTTATCCTTTGTTTTAGGTGGTCATATAATTTAGGAGCACGATGATCCTAAGGATTGATGTAAAGTTTAAAAGTTAAAGCCCTGATCTACTGGATATGCCAGCCAGAAAGAAGGTTAAACAATATCGTTTTTAAAACGTTATATATTGATTGCCGCGATTTTATACCAGTCGGAAAAGCGCTGTGTCAATGGCTTTCATCGGATAATACTGAGTTTTTATTCGAATATCCATTGTCAAGCATCAATTCAACGAAATTAACAACAATTATTTATATACAACAACATTATTTAATAAAAAATATCATTGGTATGAAAATTATATTTGAATATTACCCGTAACTAAAAGTGTAATAAGCTTAGAAAAAAACGGAGCAATTATTTTGCTCCGTTCGATTTTAACTAATAAATATAATATTTATTTGAGTATCAATGATGCCTCAAGGGATCTCTTTTCTTACCTTGCTTTTTCCCCTGGCTGGTTGAATCCTGACCACCTTCTTCTGTACCTATTGGCGTTGGCATATATTGCAACGCAATTTCCAGAACATCATCAATCCATTGAACAGGTTTAATCTCAAGTTCAGAAAGAACAGATTTTGGCATTTCAGCCAGATCTTTTTCGTTTTCCTTGGGTATAAGAACAGTTTTAATTCCACCTCTGTGGGCTGCCAGCAGCTTTTCTTTCAGTCCACCGATAGGTAATACTTCACCACGTAGAGTAATTTCACCTGTCATCGCAACACTGGCATGCACTGGAATATCGGTTAACGCCGATACGATGGCTGTGCACATTCCAATACCTGCACTTGGTCCATCTTTGGGGGTAGCACCTTCTGGAACATGGATATGTATATCCATATTTTCATGAAAATCAGGTTTCAATCCAAGTGAAGTCAACCGACTTCTCACAACAGTCATTGCTGCCTGTATGGATTCCTGCATTACCTCGCCCAACTGGCCAGTGAAGATTTGCTTACCTTTACCCGCCATGGTGACTGCTTCGATACTGAGTAATTCACCACCAACTTCCGTCCATGCCAGGCCGGTAACCTGACCAACCTGATCATTTTCTTCGGCAAGACCATAGCGGAATCTCTTAACGCCAAGGTATTTTTCAATATTTTTCTGTGTAACAGAGATTTTCTTGCCAGACGGTTTTAGCAAAATTTCCTTAACAATTTTTCTGCAAATTTTTGCTATTTCACGCTCAAGATTACGCACACCAGCTTCGCGCGTATAGTGACGGATAATCGCAAGTATTGCATCATCGGTTACATTAATTTCACCCTGTTTCAAGCCGTTATTTGTTATTTGTTTTGGTAACAAATATTTTTTTGCAATATTCAGCTTTTCATCTTCGGTGTAACCTGGAATACGTATAACTTCCATACGATCCAGCAATGCCGGTGGTATGTTCATGCTATTTGATGTCGCAATGAACATGACTTCTGACAGATCAAAATCAACTTCTAAATAATGATCTCCAAATGTATGGTTTTGTTCCGGATCCAGTACCTCAAGCAATGCAGATGCCGGATCACCACGAAAATCCTGAGCCATCTTGTCTATTTCATCCAGCAGGAACAATGGATTGCGTGTACCAATCTTGCTAAGGTTCTGAATAACTTTTCCTGGCATCGAACCGATATAGGTACGACGGTGACCTCGAATTTCAGCTTCATCACGTACGCCACCCAGTGCCATACGTGTAAATTTGCGATTAGTTGCACGCGCTATGGAACGACCAAGGGAGGTTTTACCAACACCTGGAGGACCTACCAGGCAAAGGATCGGACCTTTAAGTTTGTTCACACGTTGCTGTACAGCTAAATACTCAAGGATGCGTTCTTTTACTTTTTCTAAGCCATAATGATCTTCATCCAGCACTGTTTCTGCTGATGTCAGATCATTGCGGATTTTGCTGCGCTTTTTCCAGGGACAACCCACCAGCGCATCAATATAGTTACGTACTACTGTTGCTTCAGCCGACATAGGCGACATCATTTTGAGCTTGTTTAACTCAGTAGTGGCCTTTTTCTTGGCCTCTTTTGACATGCCCGCACTTTCAATTTTCTTTTGCAGCTCTTCAACTTCATTTGGAGCATCATCCATTTCACCCAGCTCTTTCTGAATCGCTTTCATTTGCTCATTCAGATAATACTCTCGCTGACTTTTTTCCATTTGTTGCTTAACACGTCCACGAATCCGTTTTTCAATTTGTAATAAATCTATTTCGGCTTCGATCATGCTCAGCAAATATTCAAGACGCTCATAAACATTGGAGATTCCGAGAATTTTTTGTTTTTCTTCAATCTTCAACGACATATGTGCGGCAATTGTATCAGACAGGCGCGCTGGATCATCAATACCAGCTAAAGATGTCAAAATCTCCGGCGGGACTTTTTTATTGAGTTTCACGTATTGATCGAATACGCCTAAAATTGAGCGCGACATTACTTCCAATTCCCGCAGATTATCCAGCCCCTCATCCTCTAGCACTGTGTAGTCTGCTGTGAAGTACTCATAATCTTCATACACTTTATCGACGTTAGCCCGTCTGGAACCCTCAACCAACACCTTGATGGTGCCATCTGGAAGCTTTAGCAACTGCAGTATGGTTGATAATGTCCCAATAGAATGAATATCTTTTAATGAAGGGTCATCAATCTCTGCACTTTTCTGGGCGACGAGTAGAATTTGTTTATCTTTGGCCATAGCGGCATCAAGCGCCTGGATAGACTTTTCTCTACCGACAAACAAAGGTATAACCATGTGCGGATAAACGACAACATCCCGCAAAGGTAATACCGGAATTTTGTCCGCACGCTCATCTACTTGTGTTTCTATATCATTAATTTCTGACACAATAATAACCTCAATGAAATTTCGGACTGGCCCGGTGCAAAATAATTCTGTTACTAGTCAAGTATGGGCAAAGAATTACAGTTCAAGGGGCATTTCGGTATCAATTATTCTGATGCACCTCAGATAAGATGATCCAGAATGCACGCCATACACCTGATTTACCTCAAAAAAAAACCGCGCTCAAGGCGCGGCATTAATTCGCTTGAACTTAGTCGTTTGAGGATGCGACCCGTTTTGGCTCACCACTTTCGTAAACCATATAGGGTTTGGCATCTCCCTCAATTACCGCCTCATCTATGACAACTTTGGTCACATCTTCCATTGACGGTAGTTCATACATTGTTTCCAGCAGTGTATTTTCCAGAATCGTACGTAGACCGCGGGCACCTGTTTTACGCTCCATAGCCTTACGTGCGATGGCTTTCAACGCATCATCACGGAATTCAAGCTCACAGTTTTCCATCTCAAACATCTTGTAATACTGCTTGGTCAGGGCATTCTTAGGCTCGGTGAGGATGGTGATGAGTGCTTCTTCATCCAGTTCTTCCAGGGTTGCTACTACCGGCAAACGCCCTACAAACTCAGGAATCAGGCCGTAACGAATCAGGTCATCTGATTCGAGCTTACGCAGCAATTCACCAGTAGACTTCCTGCTGTCTTTGGATCGTACTTCAGCACCAAAACCAATACCGCTCTTTTCTGAACGATCGCGTATAACCTGATCCAGACCAGCGAAAGCGCCGCCACAAATAAACAGGATATTGGAGGTATCAACCTGCAAAAACTCCTGTTGTGGATGTTTACGACCACCCTGCGGGGGGACAGACGCTACGGTACCCTCAATCAGTTTAAGCAACGCCTGTTGCACACCTTCACCAGAAACATCGCGGGTGATTGATGGGTTATCAGATTTACGTGAAATCTTGTCTATTTCATCGATATAAACGATCCCTGTCTGTGCCTTTTCGACATCATAATCACACTTTTGTAACAGTTTCTGGATAATATTTTCAACATCTTCGCCAACATATCCCGCTTCTGTAAGGGTTGTGGCATCCGCGATGGTGAAAGGAACATTGAGCATACGGGCCAGTGTCTGGGCCAGCAGTGTCTTACCAGAACCGGTAGGTCCAATTAGCATGATGTTGCTCTTGGCCAGCTCGACATCATCCTTTTTATGCTTAACCTCGAGGCGCTTGTAATGATTATAAACCGCAACAGCCAATACCTTTTTGGCATGTTCCTGACCAATGACATAGTCATCCAGAATGGATTTGATTTCCTGCGGTTTGGGTAATTTATTGACGGAAGACGCGGACTGCTCCTGCATCTCTTCGCGAATGATGTCATTACATAGCTCGACACATTCATCGCAAATAAAAACGGAAGGACCGGCAATCAGTTTTTTAACCTCGTGCTGGCTTTTACCGCAAAAAGAGCAATAAAGCAGCTTGCCTGAGTCCTCATGATTATGTTTGTCGCCACTCATGACGTTTCCTCACACTAGCCCTATGTGTTTTCAATTAAGGGTTTAGATACAACCTTGCCCATTTTTACTCAAAGATGCAAGGCACAAATTTCAGGGTTTCTTTCTCGCAGGCAGACCATCCTTGTGATCATCCTGAGCGTTTGCTAATTAAGATAGCCCATATCAGAGCCAAAAAAGTCCAAAAGAGTCAATTTTTTCCTTCTTTTTACCTGCTCTGGATCAACTACACCACCTGATACGGACACTTCAAAATTAGGCAACTCATTGATTTTTATTTGTTTTCTGTTCCGCGTGAGGATAATACCTTGTCAATAAGGCCATATTTAACCGAGTCATCGGCACTCATAAAATTATCGCGATCAGTATCACTGCCAATTTTCTCTATTGTCTGCCCGGTGTGATTTGCCAAAATCCTGTTCAGGCGCTCACGCATGTTGAGGATTTCACGAGCATGGATATCAATATCAGTCGCCTGGCCCTGAAAACCGCCCAAAGGCTGATGAATCATGACTCGGGAATGCGGTAGACAGTAACGCTTGCCCGCTGCGCCACCGGCCAGCAATAATGCACCCATGCTGGCTGCCTGACCAATGCAAAGCGTTGATACATCAGGCTTAATGAATTGCATGGTGTCATAAATGGCCAGACCAGAGGTCACGACACCGCCGGGCGAATTGATATAAACCGATATATCCTTATCGGGGTTTTCAGATTCGAGATACAACAACTGCGCCACAATCAGATTGGCCATGTGATCTTCAATTGGACCCACAATAAAAATGACGCGTTCTTTCAGCAGGCGTGAATAAATATCGTATGCACGTTCACCACGAGAACTTTGCTCTACGACCATGGGCACCAGATTCAGTGACTCAGCACTCAATGCGCCCTGCTTGCTATCCGATGAAAAATGCATACATGTCTCCCGGTGATCAAATAGTCTGGCATGATAATAACCAGTAATTATATTCTGTTCAGATACTTAAGTGATTGTATGGGCTGTTTCAATTAATACAAGTATGGGACGAAAAAAAAGCAGGTGATTACACCTGCTTTTTTTAGATTGGAACAAATGGCTTGTTAGGCTTGATTTTGCTGAGGCTTCATGACTTCAGTGAATGATTTTTCTACTTCAGTTATCTTGGCCTTTTCAGCAACCCAGTCCACGACCATTTCTTCCATTACCAGCGCTTCGATACCGGACATCAACTGACGTTGTTTCTGGTAATAATCGATAACACTCTGAGGATCTTCATAAGTTGATGCAATTTCAGCAATTTTTGCTTTTACACGGTCCTGGTCAACTTTAATTTGTGCTGTCTTGACGATTTCGCCGATGAGCAAACCCAGCTTAACTCTGCGTGTCGCCTCACCTTCAAACAGTTCCTTGGGCAGGGACATTCCACCTTGTAACTGAGCCTGGTTCGCCATTTGCTGTTGAAGATTGGTGCACTCGTCATCCACCAAAGCTTTGGGAACCTGTACATCATTTGCTTGCAGAATTGCATCCATGACGCTGTTTTTCAGCATGGTATGCAAACGATTACTGAGTTCTCGCTGCATATTTTCCTGAATGTCGGTACGTAATTTTTCAACGCTTCCATCGGCAATTCCAAAACCTTTGGCAAACTCTTCATCGATTTCAGGCAAGATCGGCGCTGCAACGGCAATAACTTTGGTCTTAAATGTTGCAGGCTTTCCTTTCAGATTTTCGGCATGGTAGTTTTCTGGGAAAGAGACTTCAAAAGAAAATTCATCATCGGCTTTTTTGCCAATCAATTGATCTTCAAATCCAGGAATCATGGAGCCAGAACCGATTACAACAGGTACGTTTTCAGCCTTACCACCATCGAAAGCAACACCATCGATAAAGCCTTCAAAACTAATCGTAATCTGGTCGTCTTTTTGCGATGCACGGTCTACTTTATCATAGACAGTACGTTGTTTACGCAGCGTTTCAATCATAGTATCAACATCTGAATCGCTGATGCTTGCTGTGGGGCGTTCAACTGCCAGTGCTGAAAAATCGCTCAACGCCACTTCAGGATAGACTTCAAATGTTGCGACATATTCTAATGGCTTACCTTGCTCCATCGCTTTTGGTTCGATGGTAGGCATACCAGCTGGCTTAAGTTGTTCTTTAATAACTGCATCACGGAAAGAATTCTGCATGACATCGCCAACAACTTCCTGACGCACCTGGGCACCATATTGTTGCTTAACAATTTTGAAAGGCACCTTGCCAGGACGGAATCCATCAATGCGAACACGTGAACTCATGGATTTCAAACGATTCTCGACTTCCTGATCTACAGTCTCCGCCGGAATCTGAATGGTCAATTTACGCTCCAGGCCTTCACCTGTTTCCACTGAAACTTGCATTGTTAACCTCTTTAAATATGAGCCATGCATTTAACCAGATGACTTTTATTCAGCGAACTCATCTGGTATTTATTAAATATGTATGTGTAACGGTACCTGATAAGGTCGTATTTTTGTCATCTTCAAAAAAAATGGTGCCGCCCCCGAGACTCGAACTCGGACACCATGGGCACTAGAACCTAAATCTAGCGTGTCTAC
>JBFHPZ010000076.1:0-8115 GCA_041592495.1 Gammaproteobacteria bacterium
AGTATGCGCTGCTTTGCTTCCGCATCCATCTGCACTATCCCCATAACCTCAAAGCTGAAGGCCAGCACACCCTTATTTTGCCAATCATCAGACATGAGCATATGCTGTGCCGTTTTATTGTTTGCGGTGATTGCCAGCAATCGTTTCAGGATCTTTTGCTGAAATTGCTTTGCTTGCTCCAGTGATTTCGCATCAAGCTCCTTATCCTTGTAGATTTCACATGCGTAAATACTAAAAGGTAAGGTTTGTCTGGCTTCAACGGCATGATAACGTTCAGCAATATGTACATTAATTAACATACGGCCGTCACCCAGGGTTTTTACCAGCTGACAGCGCCCGGCTGAAAAAACCGGATAAGGCTTATAAGTTGCCTGATTGGTATTCAATGCTTCTTCAAGGCTTTTATATTGCTTTGCAGGATGCACTACTTTTTGTGTATGACAAACACCCATGGGCATGTCATGTTCAATACAATACTGCACCATGGTGCGATACCGCGGCTCAAAAACATGCAAGGGAAAAACCGTGCCGGGGAAAGACACGCATTCCGGGATGGGGAATAGAGCGACATCAATCATGATTAATATGATAATAATATTAAGGAGGACTGTCTCCCTAATATTTTCGTATTAATCTGAATATCATGCACTCTTTTTATAGGTGAACAACAAATCCATAACCATGGATGCTTGTAGATCAACTTCCTTTTTAATATCTTCCATTTCCTCAATCGAGAAGCCGGTTATTGCCCAACACGCAGGGTTAATGACCAGAGCTTCAGGTGTGACAGGTATTTCGGCCAATGCATTATGTGTAATGGCTGCTGCAATATGAAGAATTGATGTTTCAAGTTTATAGTCAGATGCCTTTTCAGGCTCGACATGGAACTCGGTAATTTCCTGTAAACTTTCCGGTAAACTCCACACGCGCATTAATTCTGCACCCACCTGAGCATAATCAAAACCCAGTACCTTTCGTTCAGCCTTATACAATTCAATATCATTTTCTATAGCCATTTCCTGCGCAGAAAGGGTTTCTTCGGGGATAATCTGGTAGCTGACTAAATGGCCAATATTATGTAACAGGCCTGATATAAACGGTCTTTCGGTATCCTCTATAGCGTCACAGTGGTATGCAAGCAGACGTGCTGTAACAGCGCAATAGACACCCTTGAACCAGAAGTCATATATATTTAAATAATCAGTGATGAACCCGGAAAAACTATCCACCACCACCGTCGCCAGCACTAAATCATGAACCTGCTGCGTACCCAGTAAGTTAATGGCCCGGGTCATGGTATCCACTTTATAGGCCAAACCGAAGAATGGGCTGTTTACTAATTTCAATAAACGCGCAGTAATGGCCGGATCATGCACAATCACCTCGGCTATATCAGCCATGGATGAACGGGGTGATGCCATGACATCTCGCAACCGAACATAAACATCCGGTAATGATATGAGTTCTATGGATTCTTTAACCAGGCTTTGGGTTGTGTGCGTAGTCATATTACTTGCTTATGTTATTAATTATTCATAAAGCTTAGTCAGGCCCTGAATAACTGCCATCTATTCGAGCTGACGACCATTTAGCATCGCAATATCCCTCCGCCAGGCGGCCGTTTGGGACAGGATGCCAGACTGCCATTATCTACTGAGTGTAGACAACTCCAGCATCATGCAATGTGAATCAACACAATAAATTTAACACTTGATAATCTTATTGCTTTAATCGATACCCGGTTTTGAACATCCACCATACTATGAGCAGACAGGCGCCAAGGAACACCAGCACCATGGCAAGGCTCAGGCCTACGCTCACATCAGCGACTTCAAAAAAGCTCCAGCGGAACCCGCTGATCAGGTAAACCACGGGATTAAATAACGTAACCGTCTGCCAGGCTGGAGGTAACATACTCACCGAATAAAAACTGCCACCCAGGAAAACCAGCGGCGTAATCACCAGCATTGGGATGAGCTGCAGTTTTTCGAAATTTGTAGCCCAGAGGCCGATAATAAAACCAAACAGACTGAACGAAATGCAGGTGAGTACCAGGAAACCCAGCATCCAGAATGGATGCGCGATATTCAGGGGCACAAATAATCCTGCGGTCGCGAGAATAATCAGGCCGATAATAAACGACTTGGTCGCCGCAGCCCCTACATAACCAATGACAATTTCGACAAACGAAATCGGCGCAGACAATACCTCGTAAATGGTGCCGGTGAACTTGGGAAAGAAAATCCCAAAAGATGCGTTGGAAATACTCTGTGTTAACAATGCCAGCATCATTAAACCAGGCACAATGAAAGCACCATAGGACACACCTTCAACCGATTCGATGCGTGAACCAATGGCTGATCCAAACACTACGAAGTAAAGCACGGTGGAAATGACCGGTGAGGCAAAACTCTGCGCAATGGTTTCAAATGCGCGCAGCATTTCGTATTTGTAAATGACACGTATCGCGTAATAATTCATGATTTTGTTTTCACCAGGCTAACAAATATTTCTTCCAGGGATGTCTTGGTTGTATGCACATCCTTCAGCGATAAACCGGCATCCCGTATGGTTTGCAACAATTCGTTAATGCCGGTATGGGTTTTATGCGGGTCGTAGGTATAGGTTAGTTTGCAACCATCGGTAGATAAATCCAGTGTCCATGGCGCTAACACCTCCGGTAATGCCGATAAAGCACTCTCCAGCTCGATGATTAATTGTCGCTTGCCCAGTTTATGCATCAGGGCTTCTTTGTCATCCACCAGCAGCAATTCACCGTTGTTGATGACACCCACACGATCTGCAATCGCTTCCGCTTCCTCGATATAGTGCGTAGTGAGAATAATAGTGACACCCGACTCACGCAAACGTTGTACCAGCGCCCACATGTCCTTACGCAATTCCACATCGACGCCCGCCGTCGGTTCATCTAAAAATAACACCACAGGCTCGTGAGCTAGCGCTTTGCCAATCAGCACACGCCGTTTCATCCCACCGGATAAAGACATGAGCATATTGTTTTTCTTGTCCCATAACGACAAGTCCTTCAGAACCTTTTCAAGATATTTAGCATCCGGTTTTTTACCAAACATACCCCGACTGAAACACAGGGTATGCCATACTTTTTCGAAAGCGCCGAGGGTGAGCTCCTGCGGCACAAGACCAATCATGCTACGGGTAATGCGATAGTCCGCCACAATATCATATCCACCTACAGTGACCGATCCGGTACTGGCATTCACGATGCCGCAGATAATGGAAATGAGCGTGGTCTTGCCTGCTCCATTAGGGCCGAGCAATGCTAGAATCTCGCCGGGTTGAATATCCAGGTTCACATTTTTTAATGCCTGATAACCAGTGGAATAGGTTTTTGATAAGTTCGATATTGAAACAATTGGCTTCATTATTTTTCTTCTCGGACCAGCTTACTGTGTTGCACAGAATAAGAGCCCTCTGTTTAATTTCACTATCAGAATACTAAATGTCAGGTATATTACAAACAATTGTTCACTGATGCCCTTAAATCCCTTTATTTTATTCGAGTTCAGCATGCATATCGACGAACAGCAACGTTTTAGACGATTACGCAGCATTATTTTCTGCATTTTAATTCTTGCTTATATGTCGGTTTTTTTTCATCGCATGGCACCTGCCGTGGTGTCTGCCGAACTCATGGCCAGTTTTCTGACCTCTGCAACAACGCTGGGTTCGCTGGCCGCCATGTATTATTACATTTATGCACTCATGCAAATCCCTGCCGGTGTTCTGGCGGATACTCTCGGCAATCGCATTTCAGTCACATCCGGTAATTTTGTTGCGGGTATTGGCTCCATTGTATTCGCTACCGCTGAAACGATCGAACTGGCTTCATTCGGCCGTTTCATGGTTGGTCTTGGTGTTTCCGTCATCTTTGTTGGTTTAATGAAAAACAATACGGTCTGGTTCCGAGATCGGGTGTATGGACTGGTGTCCGGCTTCACTATTTTAATGGGCAACCTCGGCTCAATCCTGGCAGCGAAACCCTTATCTGCATTATTGAATATCTGGACATGGCGGGAAGTATTCATCGCTATTGGCATACTGTCCCTCACACTGGCTTTATTAACATGGGTGTTTGTCCGTAACCGGCCAGAAGATGCAGGATTCCCGTCGGTACGCGAAATGGATGGCATGACAGCACATGCAAAACGTCATCAACACTGGATGAAAGATTTAATCAAGGTTTTCAGAAATATAACGATATGGCCGGGATTCTGGATTAACTTCGGCATGGCCGGTGGTTTATTTGCATTTGCCGGCCTGTGGGGTATTCCCTTACTCAGAGACAGTTTTCAAATGAGCCGTGATGAAGCTTCTGTGTACACCACTATGACGCTCATCAGCCTTGCGATTGGTACGCTACTCGCCGGCTGGATTTCTGATCGCATCGGTTTACGCAAACCGGTCATACTCATTAGCGCAGGTGTTTATATGCTGGCCTGGCTGACATTAATTTTTATCCCATGGCAACCGGGAATACTTGCCCTGATTTTATTCATGCTCATTGGCATTACCAGCGGCGGCTTTGCCTTGACTTATCCCTGCGCCAAAGAAGTGACACAACCGGCGCTCTCCGGCATGGCGATTAGCCTGGTGAATACCGGCCTGTTTACAGGCGCCGCCATCATGCAGCCTTTATTTGGCTGGATGCTCGATCTCGGATGGGATGGTCAAACCATTAATGGCATTAACCTGTATAGCTGGCAGAATTATCAGCATGGCATGTTACTCATGTTAGGTTTTGCCATTATTGCGTTTATAGGCGCCTTACGTATTACAGAAACAAGATGTACGAATATTACAAGCAATGAGTCTGTTTAAATACACGGAGATTATTCACAACGAAAACACATATTCCTGCACACCGGATGAAAGAATCATTGAATGATCTACTTTAAATGGTGCAAAGCAATTTTGTAATTCCGCCAGATGATACAAGGGGCAATTTTTTTCTAATTCAAATGATCGGCTCATGGCGACGGCCTGGTCAGGCCTGATAGCATAGCTCACCGGTTCAGCAGGAATTTTTTCGGAATTGTATATGTAGGCATGTATCCTAACGCGCCGGGAAGCATAAGGCATTAGGTATTGCACCAATGCCGTAAGATAACGGGATGAAAGATAGTTAGGCAAATTCCACAGCAGAATCATATCCAGCTCCGGCGACTGTCGATCATAAAACTGAATAGCATTCGCCAAAACCTTATTAATATCCACCGCTTCCTTATCTGCTTGCTGATCCAGTTTATACAGCGCATGAATAGCATCAACGAAAAATAACTTACTCCAGTAATCGCTGAAAAAATCAATACTGCTTTGCCTGGCAGGCCCAATATCCAATATAGAGCTTCGCTCTGTGTCCGATAATCGTTTAAACATATCAAACAACAAAGGGCTTTTGATAATGACAGGTTCGTCATCTCCAGACCTTTTCTTATGCTTGGCCGGAGATGGCTGTAAGTCTCTGTTCCAGGAAGGTGATATAGCGCTCGACATGGCTGTCGAATTACATCACATTAGTTTTAACGGGAATTGTTTCCTGTTTTTCTTTGGCATTTTTATCCGTTGCATTCACATCACGATAACCGCCACCGAAGGATTTGTTATCACGCGGCCCCATTTCAATACTGCCTTTAAACATGGCACCGTCTTCCAGTGTTACGCGAGGTGACACAACATTGCCAAGTACGTTCCCGGTTTTACGAATAACAACTTTTTCTTCGCCGTTTAAATCGCCTTTTAATTCACCCTCAACCACAATCTGTTTGGCATGGATATTGGCTTGCACTGAACCCTGGGGGCCAATAATTACATTATGTTCTTTTAAACTTATCTGGCCTTCGACATGACCGTGAATGATCAGATCTTCATCACCGGTTACATCACCTTTGATATGAATAGTGGCACCAATCGCCATGGGCGCATTGGCCGATTTAACCGAATTAACTGCAGGGGCGTTTAGTTGTTTCTTTGGAGCATCTTCAATAGATGAATCAGAGTTACTGGCATCCAGTGTGTGATGCAGTTTTTTAGAAAGGTTATCTTTCAACTGTTTCATATCCATCTTCGCACATCCTCATTTGGTAGATTATCATTTAGCTGTTGCACAGGTTTAGCACAATGCCTTAAACCCTGCAATTATCGGTATATTACGAATAAATGAAATGAACTGGTTCACATTGGCATGACATCTTCAAATACATGTCATAAAGGAAATTAATATGCTGCTTCATTAAGAGACTGGGCAATAGTCCTGCAGGAAGATTGCCTATAAAAGCGGGGTGTTATTTTTTAATTAGTTTCATACAACACTTGATCAACGAGGAAGATCAAGGACGATTGCGCCAAATATTACTCTTGCAAGGAACCGGGGAAGTTCTGGATGACGTACAGTGCTTCAGACTTGATAAGACTATCAGGCAAGGGTGAGTCTAGAGCGATACCGGCAAACCCTTCATCAACACGAACAACATGTCCGCTTAACTCAAACTCTTTGCCATCGGGAAAAGCGATAGTGGCCAGCACCTCATCTTCAACCATGAAAACCGGATCATTATCCGTCTTAACTTTCAGTCCGTATTCGGATACGTCTTCAATTTCATACTCAAAGACATCCAGCATTAAGGAAGGTCGATAGGAATCGGGATAAATCAACCGGTAATATTGACGTTGTTTTTCTTCTAACATAGCAGACCAACAGAGGGCAAATATTCATTTAAAGGCTTAAGTATCATGCAGTTATATATGATAATGACTCGAACCCTGAGACATGCCAAAACTCTTAATATGCTTCATTATCATGAGAATCTAAGCCAGTTACCATTACCCTTATGGGGGATATATGCAGCCATACAGGTAAAAACACCTTCGCGGAGGCGATCCCATATTATTGATGGCTTCCAAATTTCTCAGCAATCGTATCGGCAATCGATTTAATCATAGCAATAAAGTGATCCGTACCGGCCTGGCTGTCATTTCGACGACACTCATTCATGGCCGAAATAGCAAGGTTAATCGCCGCATGATAATTGCCTTTATCGACAAATTCCTGGATTCGATTTGTTTCTGATTCAATATCCATTTCTGACCATCGAAGGGAACCAACCCTTTTAAAGTTAGAGAGTGTCTATCCACTCATTCATTTTTTTACACTCGGCCTTGAGCAAGTTGCTATCTGCATATACATAAGTCATAAGCGCTGCTCCCTGCGCCATGGTCAACAAGTGAGTACTCAATGATTTGCTATCCTTGCGGCCCATTTGTTTAAACGCGGCTTCTAACCATTGCTGAAACAGATCAAACATATCCCGTGATCTTTTCTGTAAATCACGCTGATCTTTACCCAGCTCCATGTTCAGGGAACCAAGCGGACAACCATAGCGCACCAGGTCCGTTTCTTCGTTGAGCATCATCTGTACGAAACGTTTCAGCTTATCTTTTCCATCCGGGTACTCTTCGTTCCATTGCGCCAGATTCTGCCTAATGATGTCTATTCGAAATGAAATAATGGCATCGAGCAAATCATCCTTACTGCGAAAATGGTAATGCAGATTGCCCTTGCTAATGCCCACATCATCGGCAACATCGGCAAACGATGTCTGGTTATAACCTTTTATATAAAACAGCCGATTAGCCGCTTCCACGATGCGGTCCCGACTTTGTTGCTTCTGTTCTGCCATATCAACCTACTTATTCATCACTCCTTGACATATTAGTACACTCGTCCTAATATCTCAATATTAATTAGTACGGCCGTCCTAATTCATCTAAATGGAGTTTAAACATGGCATCAGCAAAACAAACAATTCTTGTCACGGGATCAACCGGCTTTTTAGGCAAAACGGTATTGAATGCCTGTAGTCAAAATAAGGACATCCAGTTGATCGCAGCATGCCGAGATACAAGCAAATTGCCCAAGGGATTTTCAGGCGAGGTCCGCGAAGGCGACCTACGCGACTCGGACTACTTGGCAAGACTGGTTAAAGATGTTGATGTTATTTGCCATACCGGCACCTGGGCTGCCATGTGGGGACATGATCAACTGGAACAACAGAATTTTTATCAACCCACCATGGC
>JBFHPZ010000077.1:0-8107 GCA_041592495.1 Gammaproteobacteria bacterium
AAATATTGTCCGCGGATGGGTGCGATTGGCCTCACTGGCCAGCAATACCACCGGCACCAGGAACAGCAGGTTTTCAATCCAGAACATGAGCGCATCCAGGTTGCCGGCAAAGGCCAGACCCAGATCGCCGCGCACCAGCAAATCACCAAAACGCAATACCAGATAGGCAATGGTGACGATAAAGGCGACGTGTGAGACCTTGCCCAGGATGTCGGTTTCCATAGGCCGTTTCAGGCCCAGGGATGACAGGATGGACTCAAAGGGTACCAGGGCATAACCCATGAGCACGGCACTGATTAAAAACAGCGGGGGCAACAACTGGCTCTGCCACAGGGCTGAAATCTGGTGACCGGCCACAACCGCCATGGTGCCCAGTGAAGATTGGTGCATGGTGGGCAGCAATATGCCGACGGCGATGAAGAAGAACAGCACCTTGTTCAGTTTCTGGTGAATATTTTTCAGGCCGAAGCGTTCCAGAAATGCCGGTGAGAATTCCACCGCCAGCACCACCACATAGGCCATGACACACCAGGCCACTTCCAGCATCACCGAATTGAATTGCACATAGCCGGGCCATAGCAGGGTGTAAAACTGCCAGTAGCGACCCAGGTCGATAATAACCGCCATACCCGCCAGGCCGTAACCGAACAGGCCAGCCATCATCGCGGGGCGTACCAGCGGATGGTATTCACCTTTGTTGAGCAGATATACCAGCAGGGCCATGGAGTAACCAGCACACCCGAAAGCAGTGCCGATCATGACATCGATTACGATCCAGATACCCCAGGGATAGCCGTCGTTCATGTTGGTGACGGCGCCAAGACCAAAGATGAATCGTGCCGCCAGTATCGCCAGGGCGATCATGAACAGGAAGCTGAAGAAAATGAACGGCTTGGTCAGCAGTTTGCCGCCAACCGGTGCATGGGAACTCATGATTCACCCCCATCGGAGCCTTTGCCCGCAGTTGATGCTGAATCCTCATCATGGTCCTTACGGGTGTTTTTGTGCACCACGTAGGCCAGACCACCCAGCAGTATGGCGGGTGCCAGCATCCATTTATAAAGCATGTGCTGAATGCCTTCAGACACGGTGGGATAGCCAAAATCCGGTACATTGGTCGGCAGTCCCAGCTTGTCTATGGGTACGGCGGACATGTACATAATCTGGGTGCCACCCAGTTCTTTCAGGCCATACACATGTTGCTTGTATTCAGGAATGGTCGCTTCATGGGGTGGCCGGCCAGCGCCGAGCTTGCCCCGTGGAAACACATAGGTATCGCCGGCTTTGGCGTCCAGTCGGCGTTGTGCTTCCTGTTTCAGATCATCGACGCGACCAAACAGGGTGGCCCCGGTTGGGCACACATCGCAGCAGGCGGGTATTTCGCCCTTGGCCTGGAGATGAGAACAGAATTCGCATTTCTGAATCTGGCCGAAGGCGTCGTTGTATTCGTATTTGGGAATACCGAAGGGGCAGCTGTAAACACAGTAACGGCAACCGATACAGCGGTCTTCGTGGTGTTCGACTATGCCGGTAATCGGGTCCTTGGTCATGGCGGACACGGGACATACGGACACACAGGAGGGATCGACACAGTGCAGGCAATGGCGCTTCATGAAAGCAAAGCCATCCACTTCACGGTCCTTCTGTTCACCTGTGCCGTCCTTGAATACCTTGATCACATTCAGGGTATCGCCGGAGGTTTCCTGGGGGCTGTCCCACAGGTTCTGCTCGCCGAAAAATTCCGGGGGCATGCCATTGGCCTCTTTGCAGGCCGACATGCAGGCCTTGCAACCGATACACAGGGTGGAGTCATAAAGCATGCCCACCGCATCCGGGGATAGCGGCTTGGCTTCCCGTTGCACTGCACTGGCATTGGTACACATTGCGGTGCCAACGCCAGCGGCGGTCATCTTGAGAAATTGTCTGCGGTTCAACGCCATGGCGCTGTCCTCCTACTCTTTATCATCTGGTTCAGAGCCTTCATCGCTCTTGCCCAGACGACTGGCAATGACACCACCGGCACCTACAGCAACACCGGCCAGACCTGCCACCAGTGCGGCAGAACCAATGGTGACACCCTGCCCCATGTTTTCATTAATACTTGGGTAGGTAATGGGTGGGGTAACAGTTTCCAGATCAGCCAGCTGATGTATGCCCTTGCTGAAACCTATACCTTCTTCGGTGCAACCGATACAGGGGTGACCTGTGCCGACGGGCCAGGCGCCGGAGCCGACATCTCCAAACAGAATCGACGGGCAGTTGGCGTAGGTTTCCGGCCCCTTGCAACCCAGCTTGTACAAACACCAGCCCAAACGATGACCTTCATCGCCGAACTGAATGGCAAAGCGACCGGCATCGAAATGGGGACGACGTTCGCAGTTTTCGTGAATCAGCCGGTTATAGGCAAACTTGGGCCGTTTCTTGTCATCCAGCTCCGGCAATTTGCCAAAGGCCAGGAAATGCAGAACGGTGGCGAGGAAGTTGTATGGATTGGGTGGACAACCCGGAATATTGACAATGGGCTTGTCGGTAATGATCTTGTCTACCGGTGTAGCGCCGGTGGGATTGGGGCCGATGGATGGTACTCCACCCCAGGAAGCGCAGGAACCGATTGCGATAATAGCGGCGGCACCCGCAGCAGCTTCATGCAGATGCTCAACAATGGGGCGATCTGCCACCATGCAATATATACCGCCATCCTTCACCGGGATGGAGCCATCGACCACCAGAATATATTTACCCTTGTTCTGTTCCATCGAAAGCTTTTTGGATGCTTCTGCCTGATGGCCGGCACCCGCACATAAGGTTTCATGGTAATCCAGCGAAATCGCATCCAGGATGAGTTGTTCCAGTGTGGGATGGTAGGAACGCAACAGGGATTCGGTACAACCGGTACATTCCTGTGCCGATAACCAGATCACCGGCGGCCGTTGCGGACTGGTGGCGGCCTCCGCTATTTTCCAGCTCATGCTGGCGGGGAGTCCCATGGTCGCCGTAATACCGGCGCAGAACTTCATGAAATTACGTCGAGATATTCCACCGATTACTACATCGTCATCATCGATGTGAAAATCAGACTCTTTAAGATGAGTTGCCATAGCTGCCTCCAGCACGTATGAAATGTGCCAGCCGAGCTTGCGTTTTTATTCTTGGTTACGTTCTGGTAGTGAAAGTGCTATTCCATTGCAGCCAACCTGGACCGCGCAAGTCGTGTACTGGCGAGCACAAAACTTTGGGATTTGCAAAGGACAATAGTGAATAAATGCCGTGTTTATGTTGCGTTTTATCAATTACATCATTTTCTAATATTCGTCGTTCTAGCAAATAAACTTTTTATTGATGCATAACATATTTATATGGTCAAATACCTTACTAAAATACTCAGGTTTTGACCAGATAACGCCCTGTATTGCAGTTTGTTTCCTAGTCAACGCCCTGGGTCAAGCACTTTAATATCTTGCTAAACAAGGTCTGAACATTAAATGGTTTGGTAATGAAATCATTCATACCGGCATCGAGACAACGCAATCTGTCATTACCAAATACATTACCCGTCAAGGCAATAATGGGAACCTTGCTACCCTTAGGCAGAGCACGGATTTTCCGTGTGGCTTCCAGGCCATTCATTTTTGGCATCTGCATATCCATCAAGATCAGGTCATAATCATTTCGACTGGCAAGCTCAACCACCTTAGCGCCGTTGTCAGCCATATCCAACCTGGGCTCAATGGCCTCCAGAATGTCTTGTATGAGGATACGATTCACAGGTTCATCCTCTGCGACAAGAATACGGAGACCCTTGTAATCACGCGCCAATACAACATCGGCAGAATCGCCCTGCACGCCTGCCGGTGTTGGCTGCTCTGACACCCCTTTCTTGAGTCGAGCCGTGAACCAGAAGGTACTTCCAACACCCGGTGTACTCTCTGCACCGGCATCGCCTCCCATCATCTGCGCCAGTTTACGTGTGATCGCCAGGCCAAGACCGGTGCCGCCATACTGACGAATCATGGAGTTATCGCCCTGCTCAAACACTGTGAATAACCTGGACAGAATCTCCGGGGCTATGCCTATTCCCGTATCCTGCACTTCGAAACGCAGCAGCACCTTATCGGGCTCATCCTCTGCCAACAGGATGCGCAAGGTAATGCTGCCGGTGCTGGTGAATTTGATGGCGTTGTTGGCGTAGTTCAATAAAGCCTGTTCCAGCCGAGTGGGATCTCCCAGCAGATTTAAGGGCGGGATCTGGTTTTCCACAACGAAGGCCAGCTGCTTGTCCTGTGCCCGTTCGGCAAGCATACAAGTCACTTCGGTGATAACCCTGTCGATGCTGACTGCCTCTTCTGCCAGATCAAACTTGCCGGCCTCGATTTTGGACAGATCAAGAATAGAATTGACCAGCTCCGCCAGATGTCGACCGGCAGCATCAATATTGTCGAGCCGCATGGCCTGTTCAGGGGTGACACCGGATCGTCGTATTAAATATGCCATGCCTGTGATGGCATTGAGAGGCGTGCGTATCTCGTGACTCATGTTGGCCAGAAAGGCGCTCTTTGCCAGGTTAGCAGACTCGGCCTGCTGTCGGGTTTCCTCAAGCTCACGTGTGCGCTGTTCAACCAGTTCCTGCAAATGATGTCTGTGTTGATTCAGTTCTTCTTGAGTGTTTTTCTTTTCGGTTATGTCCTCGGTAAAAATCACAATGCCGCCAACGGCGCCATCGGCTTGTTTCCAGGGACGCACTTCCCACTTTAACCAATAGGGTGTTCCATCGGTTCTATCGAATCGATCTTCATCCAACTTTATGACTTCACCTGCCAGGCCACGACGGTGAATGTCTTTCCACCGTTCAGGAATTTCCGGAAAAACTTCATAGTGCGAACGACCAATAATTGACTGATCGCCAAGATGATAAGCTTCCATCCAGCGACGGCTGACGGCAAGATATCGCATGTCGTGGTCAAACATGGCAAGGGCGGCGGGAGCATGTTCAATGAACAACTGAAGTTGCTCCTTTTTCTCGCGCAATGCTTCTTCCATCTGTTTGCGTTCAGTAATGTCGATGGAAATGCCACACAAAGCATAGATACTGCCATCTTCTCCACGCAGTGGCAGTTTTGTTGATAAATAGGTACCCGTCTTTCCCGTAAAAGCAACGGTGCTGGTTTCATCGGTTACTATCACTTCACCATCCACCAGCGTGCGTTGATCATTACTGCGAATAATCTCGGCTGTTTCAGCATCAAAGAATTTCTCATCACCAAACCCGACGATGTCTTCCATTTTTAGCTGTAACAGATCGCGAGCAGGCTTGTTAACGAATGTATAGTTGCCGTCGCAATCCTTAAGATAAATAAAGGCATTGACGCTATCCAGGATTGTACGCAACTTTGCTTCACTCTTTGTCAGCTCGTCCTGGCCTGCTTGCAGATGACGTGTCTTTTCTATTACCTGACGACGAAGGTATGCGCTGACCAGCAACGCCATCAATAGCAAGCTGACTAATGCACCCAGGCCCAGGATAAGCCAGGTGGGTATGACGGTATGTGTTGGCTCCACTTCCCATTTTTTTAGCACTTTGAAATAGGGTGAGTCCTGTTGCCGCAGCCACGCTTCGAGATGGCGATCAATCGCCTGCAATAAATCACCGTTTTTACCTTTGCTGGTACCGAAAAACATTTGTGTCGGCTGATACACAATAGGTGATGCAATCAATTTATATTGTGGTGCTTTAATCTCGCCAAAAAATCGATTGGTAACGGCGGCATCGGCTTCATTTTCAGCAACTTTCTTAAAACCCTCATCCAGTGATGGCAATGGAATGAGTTCAGCGTTTACACCAAATCCTTTTAACAATTCGCGTAAATACACTTCCTGAATGGAATCCTTCAATATGGTTACACGTTTCCCTTCCAGATCAAGCATGGAATTGATCGGCATTTTTTCATGTCGATAAATGGCTGACCAGTTATTCAGCACTGTTACTTTATGGAAATCATACAGCTTCGCACGCTCTTCGCTGTAGGCAATATCTGGCAGCAAATCAATTTGACCGGACTGCAATGCCCGTAGACACTCATCCCAATCGCACTTGACTATTTTCACTGCCCAGTTTTCACGTTTTGCGATTTGGGTAAGGATATCGCCAAAAATTCCTGACATATGGCCATATTGGTCAAGAAGAATCTTCGGCTCATTGGAATACACACCTACCCGCACTTCCCGTGGCTGTGCATAAATTGCAATACTCCATACCATCGCCAGGAACATTAGCAAGCCCGGTGCGAAACGTAACCAATCTGTGAGTGGTCGTGATTTGAGAGAATTTGATATTTGGTTTGAATAGTGCATATCTGAAATTTGACTTCCCGGTAATTTCGTCGTCCCACTAATGATTTATATGCAGATGGTTATATGAGTGTAGCGCTTTTTCTAATTCTTATCCTGTTGGGCTTTATTGGGCCCTTTCTGATCACAGGCTGTGTCATTCAGCGATTGCTTCATCATTCATTTAGCTGGAGCAGGCCTTCTCCAGTTTAACCAAAAAATACTGGCCAGAATTAATACCAGCAAAGGCAATACACCGTAATTCACCGCTTGCCAGCCATAATGATGCTGTAGAGCTCCGGCAGATAAAGATGACAGGGCAACCGTGGTAAAGATGGCAAAGTCATTGATGGACTGTGCACGGGTTTGTTCCTCTGGCCGATAGGTTTCAGTGAGTAATGTGGTTGCACCTATAAATAAAAAATTCCAGCTGATACCCAACAGCAACAGCGCAAACCAGAAATGTGGAACACTGGTGCCGAGTAAATTGACAATCACACAAGCAACCCCCATCAGGCCGCCGATGAGCATAATGTTTAAAACACCAAAGCGGCGAATCAAATGCCCGGTAAAAAATGAAGGCGCAAACATACCGAGCACATGCCACTGAATAACAAAGGATGTATCGTCAAAGTGATGATGGTGATGATCCATCGCCAGGGGTGTCGCCGTCATCACCAGGGTCATTACGCCATAACCGAACATGCCGCAGATGAGTGCCACAATAAATTTGGGCTGGAGTGCTATTTCTTTCAGTCTGCGTGCAGAACTCTGTTCTTGCCTATGGCCGTCATGATGATGTGTTGTGGGCAATTTAACAAACGCAAGCACAATAAACGACAACACATACAAAACAATAATAGATGCATAACTACCGGCGAAGGTCGCGGATTCAATCGTATCTTTGGTGATACGCGCCAGGTTGGGCCCGACAATAGCCGCAATCACTCCACCCACCATGACATAGGAAATGGCGCGACTTTTCTGATCAAGTTCAACCGCATCCGCAGCAGCAAAGCGATAATAATTGCCAAAGCCGTTAAATATCCCCACGAAGGTGGTGCCTGCGACAAACAACCAGAATTCACCTTTTATAATCGCCGTAGTAGTTAACACCCCTGCCGTGACTCCAAACAATGTTGCAAGCATGAAAGCCGACTTACGACCTATGCGTTGCATGATCATAGCAGCCGGAATGCTGGTCAGCATAATGGCGATAAACTGCGCTGCCAGAGGCAGGGTCGCCAGGGATTTATCTTCCGCCAGTGATGCACCCACCAGTGCAGCGGTAGCAATGATTAGCGAAGCCGCACTCATCATTAGTGCCTGACAAATTGCCAATAGGGGAACAGTTCGCCAGAAAGCGTTCATCAATTAATCCTGATTTAAAAAATTAGCGAGTGATAAATTTATGATTTATTTCTTTTTCTTCTGAAAAATTCCTGCAGAATAATTCTGCAGTCTTCTTCCAGCACACCCGCGGTGACATCCACTTTATGATTATGTTTATCAGATTGCAGTAATTCAAATACACTACATACGGCACCTGTTTTTTGGTCGTATGCACCAAACACCAGGCGCTTGACGCGCGCATGAATCATGGCACCCACACACATGGAACAGGGCTCAAGAGTAACGTATAAAGTGGTATCGATAAGCCGATAATTATTAAGGACTTGCCCGGCGTTACGCATAGCCATCATTTCGGCATGGGCAGAAGGATCATGGGCTTGTATGGGATGATTCCAGCCTTCGGCAATCAGCTGGTTATCCTTGACGATGA
>JBFHPZ010000078.1:0-8023 GCA_041592495.1 Gammaproteobacteria bacterium
CAGTACATCCGTCATGATTGTTACCGAAGTTCGCGATTATCTGAAAATGCATGGCCTGGCTCCGTTACGGGATATGGCCATCAGCTTCAATATGGATCAGGATGCATTGCGCCCAATCGTCGAACAATGGGTTGCCAAGGGCAAAGTCAAAAAACTACCCCAGGGTACCAGCTGCCAGGGAGGTTGCTCCTCCTGCTCGCCGGAAACCATCGAAATTTATCAGTGGATAGATTAATTCGCCGCAACTAAACCTCCCCGTATAGCCCGCCCATACCTAAACCGCTCCTTTCTGTATATGCTAATGATAATGATTTGCATTGGCTTTCGTGTTCAGTATAATCGCGTTAGCTTCTCAATTTATTCATCAAGCACACAACATTCATTTGGAGCATGACTATGAAATTTCGCTCAAGCCTGATAGCAACGAGCCTTGGTTACGCATTACTCACATCAACTGTTTTTGCTGAAACCACCATTGGTGGCTACGGTGAACTGCATTACAACAATCTGGAACAAACCACCACCAGTGGCACCAAGAGCGACAAAAAGGAATTTGATTTCCATCGCTTCGTACTCGAATTTGGTCATGATTTTAATGATCACATCCGCTTCTTTAGTGAACTCGAACTGGAACACGCATACATAGAAGACACGGATGGCACTGAAGGCATCTCCGGTGAAGTCGAACTGGAACAGGCGTATATTGAAATGGATATTGATGACACCAGTTCATTCAAGGCCGGTGTTTTTCTTGTGCCCGTTGGTATCCTGAATGAAACCCACGAACCCACGGTCTTTTATGGTGTTGAACGCAATCTTGTGGAAAAAGACATTATTCCTTCCACCTGGTGGGAAGCCGGCATCATGTATTCTGCACATATGTCCAATGGCGTAAGTTATGACCTGGCCCTGCATTCAGGTCTGAGCGCGGCTGACGGAAATATTCGTAGTGGTCGTCAAAAAGCCTCTGAGGCAGAAGGTGAATCCATAGCCTACACAGCCCGTGTTAAATATACCGGAATCACTGGCCTGGAAATCGCTGGTACTGTACAGATTCAGGATGATTTGTCGCAAGGCGTTAACGCCCAAGCCATTGGTGCCACCCTGCTGGAAACCCACGCAATTTACACAACTGGCCCGTTAAAATTTAGTGCCCTGTATGCTCAGTGGGAACTGGATGATGCAGCACCGGATAATAAGGAAGAGCAAAGTGGTCTGCTGTTAGAAGCATCTTACAAAGTCACTGAAAAGCTTGGCGCATTTGTACGCCAGAGCGACTGGAGCACCACGGTGAATGAAGACAAATCCCAAACAGTCGTTGGCTTTAATTACTGGCCCCACGAAGATGTGGTGTTCAAGTTTGATTACCAGACAGAAGACCATGACAACGCCACAGAAAGTGATGGTTTCAATCTGGGCCTTGGTTACCAGTTCTGATGCAAGACTCCTGAGGCTATTGCTGGTGGTCACAAGGGCTCATCATAACTGGAACTCACGGGATGCAGCATGCTGCATCCCGTTCTCTGTTTCTCCCATTACTAACAATCAAGATTTACAGCCATGTCACGCTTCATTGTATTTATTATTGTGCTACTAACATCATTCACCTCTGTTTATGCACGCGGTGTTTATCAGGAACCAGCGGACTTTGTTAGCCAGGCTTTCTCGGGCACACCACCACAACCTAAAGTCATCTGGATAAAAGATGCACTACGCCAACAGGTGGAAGAAATTCTGGACCACAGGTATGAAAGCCAACGCATTCGTTACTGGCAGGAAAATAAACGCAGCTTGTGGATTCTGGATGAAGTTGGAAAAACCAAACCTATCACGGTCGGCATCATTTTAAATCAGGGCCACATTGAACTCATCAAAGTCCTGGAATTTCGGGAAAGCCGCGGCTGGGAAGTCCGTCATGCTTTTTTTACCAATCAGTTTATTGATGCTCGCCTCGATGAAAAAAACACATTGGACAAAACAATCGATGGTATTTCCGGAGCAACATTGTCGGTACGCGCCCTGACTAAATTAGCACGCATTGCCCTGTTACTTGACCAATATAACAACAAACCATGACACGCCATCATAAAAAACCCCTGCCTTTTTTTCTCTGGCATAGACGACTGGGCTTACTCGCCCTGGTGTTGCTCATCATATTGTCGATAACCGGCATCATGCTCAATCATACAGAATCCCTGGAACTTGATTCACATAACATTGATAACAGGCTATTGCTGGACTGGTATGGACTGAATCCATCAGGTGAACCGCTAAGCTTTCAAGCAGGGCAACATATTGTCACGCAATGGGATCAACAGCTTTTTTTGAATGACAGGTTAATCACGACTACGCATGAACCCTTGTTAGGCGCTATCAACAACAAGGATGTGATGGTGATTCTGCTAAGCAATACCATTCTGTTGCTGGATGACACGGGATCACTTATTGAACAATTGCAACCGGCATTCAGCCCCTTTCAACGCTTAGGGCAGTTCAATAACCTCGCGTGTATTGAAGCGGCTGACAAAAAAAAATACATCGCAGACCAGGACATCATTTCGTGGCAATTAATACAAATTGATAAAATCGACTGGTCATTACCGACAGTATTAAATTCCAGTCAAAAAGAACAGATTCGACGTTCATACCGTGGCAGCGGCCTGTCGTTGGAACGGGTTATCCTGGATTTACATAGCGGGCGTTTGTTTAATGAAAACTGGGGAGTTTATTTAATGGATGCCAGCGCCGTGATCATGATACTCCTCGGCATGAGTGGTGTATGGGTGTGGTGGACTCGTAAACAAAAAATAAAAACCAAACGACATTACCAAAAACATCATCGTTCAATAACTTGATGAGTTTAAATCATCACTTATTTTCTGATGGCGGGGCGACAACTTTATTAGCCGATTGATTGGTCGGCCAGGCATTAATCACCGCCTGGATCAGGGTTGCCAGTGGAATCGCAAAGAACACGCCCCAGACTCCCCAGAAACCACCGAACACCAGCACCGCAATAATAATCGCTGCAGGGTGCATGTTGACCACTTCAGAAAACAGCAAGGGCACCAGCACATTGCCATCCAGGAATTGCACGGTCAGATAGGCTGCCATGGTATAGAAAAACAGTGATTCGAAACCCCATTGAAAATAAGCAATCAATGCAACCGGAATGGTGACAGCGACAGCACCCACATAAGGAATAATCACTGACAGGCCGACAAACAAACTCAGCAATGCGGAATAATTCATACCCATGAGTTTCAATGGAATATAGGTCGCAATTCCGACAATCACCACTTCCAGTAATTTTCCGCGGATGTAGTTGCCCATTTTTTTATCAACATCACGCCACACAGATGAAGCTAAACCTTCCCTGCTGGGTAAAAATCGCAGTATCCATTTTATAATGACGACTTTATCTTTCAGGAAAAAGAAAACCAGCAAGGGCACAACCACGGCATACACCAGCAAGGTGAACACATCGATTGCCGATGCCAGTGAAACCGACACCACATTCTTACCCATGGCGGCCAGTTGTGTATTGATACTGGCGACCAGTTCCTGAATCTGTATGTCGGATATAAAAGGATATTGTTGCGGCAGGGCCATCAGCATCTGCTGGCCTTTGGTGAGCATGTTGGGCAGCTCAATAAATAACTGCGCCATTTGTTTGGAAAATAATGGCACCAGGCCCAGAAACACAATCAATACAAACAACAGAAACAGGGTGACTACTGTAATAACTGCCACCAGTCGCGGTATTTTAATAAATTGTAATCGCTTGACCAGGCCTTCCAGTGCATAAGCTATCACCAGCGCGGCAATAATGGGCGTCAACACATTGCCCATGAACATGATGATAGCGAAGCCGCTAATCAGGGATATGGCCAGGATGACGGCCTGGGGATCTGAAAAATGGCGTGTATACCAACTGCGTAAAACGGAAATCATTTATCCTGCTCTCCGATTACCAGTTTAAATTTTTGTTCAAACAATATTTCCAGTTCATCAATAATTTCCATCGCAGCACGACCCTGCATCATATGCTGCATCATCAATTCAGAGGTTTCGTTAAAAAGCAGGGATCGTTGCACCATGGGATAAGTCTGGTTCAAACGTTTTATAGCCGCAACAACGGATTCTTTTTCAGGACGTGGAATCGCTACCGGCTCCGTCTGCACAGGTTCGCGTTGCGGCGAACGTGATTGCAAAAACTCGGCAAATTCCAGCAAGGTTGCTTGTTGCTTATCGGGAAGCGATTCAAATATGTCTGTTAATTTTTTTACTGAATCTGTCATATCACTGAACCTGAATATATCTCTCGTCGTGTCTTCGACTACCTAGCCATGATAATGGTTTAGTCGATTTCGCGTCACAGTTGTTTTACCCAGTGATATTGTTGCCAGAAAGACTAATAACTTAATCGTCCTTGTGATCTTCACAATATTTTTTTGCAAAGGCCAATAACTCTTCCATGGCGCGTGCTTTGAATTTATGGCGTTGGTGCACAAACGAGAAGGGACGTTCAAGCGGCGGGTTTAATGGCACTGCGGCAAGTGAACCCAGCTTAAGCTCTTTGACCACGGTGGAATGCGACATGATGGAAACACCCATTCCGGCTTCTACCGCACCTTTAATGGCTTCGGGACTTCCCAGCTCAAGACAGATCTTGACCTCTTCAGCGCCCGCTAAATGTTCATTGAGATAATCATTGATAACTTCACGCGTACCCGAGCCTTCTTCACGGCAAATAAATGAATAGGGCAATAACTGTTGTGGCGTAATGTGTTTCAGATTAGCCAGGGGATGATTCACCGGCATGATCGCAACCAGTTGATCGAGGCGGCATTCATCCACCTGCAGGTTCTTGTTATTCACTGACGCTTCGACAATACCGAGATCAATAACATTGTTTTCCACCATGGAGACTATGCCTTCCGTGTTGGATACTTTAAGACGGATGTTCACTTCAGGATTGCGGGTTTTGAAATCACCCAGCAGGAATGGCAGCATATATTCTGCGATAGTCGTGCTGGCGCCCAGTGTGACGACACCGCTAACATCACCGGTCATTTCGCGGATGGCATTTTCCATTTCATCGTAGAGTTCGAAAATGCGATCGGCAAAACTGTAAACCCGCTGCCCGGCTTCGGTCAGGGTGACCCGGTTATGGGTTCGGTCAAACAGGCGAGTGTTAAAATGTTCTTCCAGCTGACGAATCTGGAACGTTACTGCCGGCTGGGTCATGTGAAGTGCATCCGCTGCCTTGGTAAAATTCAGCAGGCGGGCAACAGTGTGGAATACTTTGAGTCGACGATCGGCCATAACATTTGCTTATGCTAGCGGAGGAACCGCTAATAGTATCAAGACTCATTCCAATATAAAACTCTCTTATGGGATATATTTATTTATTGATGGCCTTGTTCCAGTTCAGGTAACCGAAGTACATCACCGGTATCACCACCAGGGTTAACAAGGTCGATACCAGAATACCGAAGATCAATGAAATGGCGAGACCACTGAAGATAGGGTCGTCCAGAATAAATAGGGCGCCCATCATCGCCGCCAGTGCGGTAAGTAAAATGGGTTTGCTTCGGACGGCGCTGGCATTGATCACCGCATGTTTGAAACTACTTCCCTGTGCCACCTGATCATTGATGAAATCCACCAGCAAAATGGAATTACGCACAATGATACCGGCCAGGGCAATCATGCCGATCATGGAGGTTGCGGTGAACGGCGCACCAAACAATGCATGTCCCGGCATAACCCCAATCACGGTTAAGGGTATCGGCGCCATGATAATCAAGGGCACGACATAGGAACGGAATTGCGCCACCACCAATAAATAAATCAGCAATAAACCTACCGAATAGGCTATGCCCATATCGCGGAAGGTTTCATAGGTGATTTGCCATTCCCCATCCCACTTCACACTGTATTCATAGGGATTGGCCGGAGCGTTGATGAAGAACTGGCGCATGCGATCACCAAACGACATCACCTTGTCTTCCAGCTGCCCCACCATATCGAACATGCCGTAGAGTGGACTATCCAGATCACCCGCCATATCGCCGGTCACAAATACCACCGGCAGCAAATCCTTGTGATAAATCGCCTGCTCCTGCACGCCGGTTTCGATACGCACAATATCCTTCATCGGAATACTGCCGCCATTCATTCCGGCAATACGAAACGCCAGCAGTTTTTCGATATCGGATTTTTCATCCAGAGGGAGTTTGACCCGAACCGGCACCGTGTATTTGAAATGCTCGCCATGGAACCAGGCCATGTCTTCACCACTGAGCAGCATATTGAGCGCACGGCTGACATCCTGCTGACTGACACCCATCAAAGCCGCTTTCTGGCGATCGACATGAATAATTAAACGTTTGCCCGGTGCCGTAATACTGTCATCCACATCGACGATATCGGCAGTGGACTTGAATACTTCGCGGATTTCCTTTGCAGCGGTTATCTGTCCCGGGTAATCCAGACCATAGATTTCCGCCACCAGGGGCGACATCACTGGTGGTCCCGGCGGTACTTCCACCACTTTGACATTGGCGCCAAATTTTTGAGCAATGGCCTGCAAGGGTTCGCGCATATCCCGGGCAACATCATGACTCTTGCGATCACGTTGACTCTTGTCCAGCAGGTTCACCTGAATATCACCCAGATTAGAACCTTCGCGTAAATAATACTGACGAACCAGACCATTGAAATTGATGGGTGCGGAGGTACCGACATACACCTGATAATCGGTGACTTCCGGTACGCTGGCCACATGGGCCGCCAGAGCATCCATCACCCGGCTGGTTTGTTCCAGTGGCGTGCCTTCGGGCATGTCCACCACAATCTGGAATTCCGATTTGTTATCGAATGGCAACATCTTCAATACCACATGCTGGGAATACACCAGCACCAGTGATATCACGATTAATCCCAGTACGCCCAGCGCCAGTTTACGCCGACGGGGCTTGCCGTTTTCATCATCAAGAAATGGTCCAATGGTGCGATGAAACAGATTCAGCACATTGGCACTGATGGTTTCTGCATGCACATGGATTTCCTGCTTATGGAAAACCTGATACACCATCCACGGTGTAATCACAAACGCCACCGCCAGTGAAATCAACATGCCCATACTGGCGTTGATGGGGATGGGGCTCATATAGGGGCCCATTAAACCGGTGACGAAGGCCATGGGTAATAAGGCAGCTATTACCGTGAAAGTCGCCAGAATGGTGGGGCCACCCACTTCATCCACAGCCTTTGGAATAACCTTGAGTAGATTGGTATCACCCAGACTGAGGTGACGATGAATATTTTCCACCACCACGATGGCGTCATCCACCAGGATACCGATGGAAAATATCAGTGCGAACAGGGACACCCGGTTCAATGTAAAACCCCAGGCCCAGGACGCGAACAGGGTAATAGCCAGCGTAATCACCACCGCCGTACCCACAATGAAGGCTTCCTTACGTCCAAGGGTAAACAGCACCAGCAAAACCACGATAGCCGTGGCAAACATCAATTTCTTGATCAGGGTTTGCGCCTTGTCATTGGCGGTTTTGCCGTAGTTGCGGGTAATGGAAACTTCAATTCCTTCCGGTAAAAATATACCTTGCAGATGTTGCATACGCTCAACCACCGCGTTGGCGATGTCCACCGCATTAGTGCCGGGCTTCTTGGCAATAGCGATGGTCACTGCCGGATATGACATGGGCTGAGCCGCATTATTTTGTGCCAGACCCTGGCCATGAAACACATAACTGGCGGGATCGGCCGGACCAAACTGGATATCCGCCACATCATGCAAATACACCGGCTTGCCCTGATTCACATAAATAATCAGATCGGCAATTTCCTGGGGACTGGAAAAGAAACTACCGGCAGTTACCGGAATTTCCAGCCCATCATTCACCAACATCCCGGCTTCCATGGACACATTACCCAGTGATAAGGCCTGATGTAATGCATTCAACGACAGGCCATAGGCGGATAATTTCTGTGC
>JBFHPZ010000079.1:0-8016 GCA_041592495.1 Gammaproteobacteria bacterium
ATGGCGATGAGGTCGTTCTGGATATCTCGCATCTTGAAGTTCCAGGTGCCGTCGACGGCATCAAACGGCCCCATGACCTGCTGCTGATCAACCGGATAGGCATCGTAACCCTGAGCCGGATCACGCAGCACCGTGTACTGGCTGGCCGGATTATTGCGATCCCAGGATTCGCCGCCGTGGGGGTCTCGCTCCTTGGTGGCACCGAAGCCGGCGCCCATGGTCAGCACAATCAGGGTATGGTCCCTGACCAGCAGATGGCTGGCCACATTACCGGTATAGATTGCGCCGATGAACTTGCTGGTTTCAGTATCGATCACCGCGATGTCCATGGTGCCGGTATTGCCCACCAGCAGGTACTTGCCATAGAGCGCCAGATCCTTGGGATGGGCCTGTTCATTACCTACCGGGATGCCGGGGCCGCCCCCGGCCTGTTGAATCCAGTTGACGATCTGCTGCAACTCCGGCTCGCCTTCCTGGAACAGCACACCGCCAGGATGGAATTCGTGGGTGATAGCCTGGTCGCCAAAACCACCCAGCGACACCGGTATCACCGCCCGCAACAAGGGACTGGCATAGGGCTGGCCGCCGATACTGTTTTCCACAGCCGAGAGAAAATTCAGCACCGGGTCGGGGCCAGTAAGCAGACCTCCGGCATAACTGTTGTGGCAGGTGGCACAACGGGCGCGCAGGATGGCATTGATGCCTCCACTGCTTTTATGCTGTGCCTGCTGAATGGATGCTGCGGAAAAGCCCCGTAGTTTCAGATCATTCAGCGTCGATGCCGACAATGGCTGCTGGCCATAAAAGGCCTGATCATCAAAACCGCCCAGCACCCTGACTTTGCCATCAAGCCTGTCCCGGTTTTGTTCCAGATCCACCACCAGCACCTGATCCAGATAGCGAATCGCTACCCATGCCCGATTACCATCCTCGGAAAACACCATGTCCTGGGCGTAATAGTCCAGCGGGATGGTGTTCACCACTTCGTCGCTGCGGGTGTCGATGACCGAGGCGTAATTGGAAAGTTCGTTGGTCACCACCAGAAAACGTCCGCCGGGGTGCAGCACGGCGGTATAGGGCCGACGGCCGACCTGGATATGTTTAACCAGCTTGCGGGTGGTGGTATCCACCACCGCCAGGCGATTGCCCGGATGGTTTTCCGTACCCGGCAGAGTGACATAGAGTTTGCGCTCATCGGCACTGAACGCCAGCCGGGTCGGTTTGTCGCGATGGGGTTGCTCCACACTATTGGGCACATTATTCGCCACCGGGGCCAGGTCATGGGCCTTAAAGCTGGCACGGTAACGCCACACTTCGGAAGTCAAACGGTCGAACTTGCTGCGATAGTAGCCAACCTGGTTGTTATCATCACCGGGCGTTTGCCCCATGGATACACTGGCAAACAGGGCGACGATCAAGGCGACGATGACGAATGATTTCACCGGGTGGATCATTAATGGATCGCTCATTAAAAGGCCCCCTTGAAGGTAGCGCCTATATCCACCCAGCGAATCAAGAGCAACAACTCTTCTTCATTCAGGTAACGGTGATCATCGCTCATCAGTTTGTCGATCAATGGGCTTTGTGAAGCCAGTGCTTCCCGTTCATTGATGTATTTTTTATCGGCAAAATTGCCACTGGCCGGGTCGCGTAACTGGTGCAGGCTTTCATAGGCCCGGCTGTAATGTCGGGTGGCCTTGCCGCGCAGGTCGAGAGCCCCGCTGTTGTGGCAGGACACGCAGTGTTTATTCAGAACCGGCTGGATGTCTTTTACAAAATCGATGGAAATGTAATCGGTCAGTTTGGCGCCTTTGGCCACCGGCACACGGCGTTTATGCTCCTGCGGATTCCAGGTAGCCATGACCCTGGAGGCTTCGGTGACTATGTCCGGCGGGCCGATGCTATCCATGGGATCGGCGGTAAGCGAGCCATGGCAACCGCCGCAGGTATTGAGGAACTTGCTGCGCGGAATGGAGAAGGTAAAGCGCTCGCCAGGTTGCGTGTAGAACTGACGTTGCAGGGTGTAGAGGGCACGCTTGTCCTTGTCCAGAGCCTGCACAATCCAGGCGATATTGGATGGCACTTCCACATACAGCGAACTATCAGGCTCCAGGGGCACCTCACCAATGATCAGCTTCCGGCTATGCACGCCCTTGCTCACCGCGGTGGCATAGGGGTCGGCATCATGAATCTTCTCAACATCGGCCTTACCCAGCGGCAGCACCCCGATGGCGCGGACATATTTGATGACCTCGGCCGGTGGGATACCCCGCGTGCCGGTCTGGGTAAAATTGGTCAAAAAAGCAGCAATGAGATTGAAATCGTAAACCTCGATCTCCGCCGGTGTGCCCTCAGGCATACGGTTCACCCCGTGGAGCATCTTCGGCTTGAGGCCCTGCACGAATTTCTGGTGGTCCAGCGGGTGATGGCGGTTTTCCTGTAGCCGAATCACCAGAGGTCTTGGATTGTATTCCGCCTGATCGGTGGAAATTTTATCCAGTCGAGTCTTTTTATAGGTACCGATGCGGTGACGGTCTTCGCTCTGTAACGAACCATCAAATGTGATTTGCCATATATCCCAGTCCGGGTCGGCATTCGGATCCAGATGATCCAGCACCTGATTGGTATAGGCGGTGAGAATACGGCCATCGGGCAAGGGATAGGGATCGCGGTAAGCGCCCCCCGGCGACAGGCCGGTATGAGTGACCTTTGGGTCAAAGGTCACCAGCTCTGAGATATAACGCGGCAGCGAGGAAAAACTCACCTCATCGAACTTGTCCGTCAACGGGATGTTATCCACCGGATTATTGGCCTCGGTGGAGGCGCCATAACCGTGATCCACCAGGGCCAGCTGGCCGCCACCCCAGAGGTTTCTCGGATCCTGTAGGGCCTTGATTTCCAGCCCCTCGGGCATCTCCCGCGCATCGGTATGCAAGGCATACTGGGAACGCTCGCCACCGTGAGGGTGAAAGTCAAACCCCCCGGCCTGCATGCGGAAGATGGCGCCGTTGAACACCGGCTTGTCATCCTGATAACCCAGGTTACGCACCGTGGTGGCCATGACCTCACCGCTGGTTCTCACAGTGGGTCGGCGCTCCTGGCTGTTGCCCCAGGTCATGCGGGCATTGCTTTGTTTAAACTCACCGGGAATAAAGCGCCAGATATCATAGGCCGAGGCGTAATAGCCGTTTTTCTGTTCAATCACATACAGCGTATTGATATCGATGGCATGGGGTAAGGGTCGATCCAGGGTGAGTTGATGGGGAGTATGCTTCACGATGCGGCGCCACTCACCCTTGTTCGGTCCCTGTACGAAACTGATGCGCAGGCCATCAAAACTGCCTGCCTTCTCGTGTCGCTGACGATCCGTAATTACCTGCCGTGACGGCTTACCCGGTGGGTTGTCCGCCTCCCCCAGAATTCCCCAGGGGCCAGAGGCAGCATAGGCCCCGGCACGGTTGCTGGCATAGCTGATGGCAACATCGCTCAGCTCATGATCGTCACGATAACCGGGGGAATAAATGGGATCGATGTGGTGTACCAGGGTGCCATCCGCCAACCTGGCCTCGGCAAAACTCAGCTGCTTGACACTAGCAGTGGCAAGATCCAGTTCATGGATACGAAAGCCTTCGCTTGGTGACTGGCGCATGGCAAATACCAGGGTTCGGGCATCATAGCTCACATCCAGGGATTGAATTTCGGCGTTTTGATAGTGGGTAAGCTGGGTTTCTTTTTCGCCATCGAAAAGATAGATGTTGGAGCCAGGATAGAAACTGTCGTAATCAAAATAACGACGCGGCATATGGCGTGGCCCGCGAATGAATACCAGCCCCTGCTCTACCCCCGGCTGTTGTTCAGGACCCAGGGATTTGCCACCGATAGTAAGCTGCCTGAACAGGGATTCGCGTTCCACTTCCATCCAGCGCAGCAAGGTCTTTACATCTTCATCCTCGTAACCTTCAAAGAACTGGTTATTGCCACCACGCTGATGCACGCCCCCTTGTGCAATAGGAATATTTTTGACCAGTAAACGGCTGCGTTTTAGCTCACCGCCCAGGTTTACCAGCCGGGTCAGGTCTCCAAGCACCGCGCGACGGTTTTCACGACTCATTGCGTCAGAAAAACGACCATCCGGTAAAGGAGGTTGCAGTTTGAGGTCAGTAAAGGAAACCGGGCCGTGACAGGAAGAAAGAAAGCAGCCATTTCTGACGAGAACAGGTTGAATGTCCTGTTTAAAAAGCAATTCTGTTGCAGTCAGGGGTATTTTGTTTTCAGGATGTTCATTGATTTCGAGGTTTAACCAGGACAGCATGATTTGATAATCCTGGTCCTCTGTTGAATAAAAAATATCCAGTCCTTTATGTGCAATCCCACCGTATTCTTCTGCCAGAGGTGATCTTAATAAATGACTGAATTGCGCATCCTCGCCATATTCAACACGACCATGACGGGTCGAAACTTTATAGGCCATTTCAATATCTGCAATTTTATTATCTGCAGTAATTGGAAAATAAAAATAGCTTTGATTATCCCCGTCCATGAATTCAGCATAGGCGTCCTGCCTGACACCATGACAGGATAAACAACGGTTTTCCAGAACAGCTGCAACCTTGCTTTCAAATAAGGAATAAGCAGCTGACTGGTTTTTATAAAAAACATCGGTGGTTTTATTATCACAGCCTGATAGTGCAATATTCACAAAAACAAAAAGCACGTAAATAACACTTTTAACTATGTTCATGGAATATCAGACACAGGGTGAATTTGAATTTAAGAAGAAAACTGGATTACGATTATTGAAGACAAGCTTTAGCAAAAATAATAACTAACTCGACAACCTTATAAAAGGCAATCGAGTTAGCTGCAAACCATCAGGATGTTTATTTCTTATCCTGATCCTGCGTCTGATTAGTTTCCTGATCTTTTACCTGTTCCTTATCTTTATCCTGATCACTTGTTTGATCAGTGCTTTGACCACCACAGCTGCCACAACAACTCATATCATATCCTCTTGCAGGTTAAAACGATCGCGCATGTTAGCCTAGTCAGCCAGGTGGGTAATTGATTTAGGTTAGGATTTTTACAGCATCCATGAAATATGATTTTTATCTATTTTCGATAATTAAATAGCTAACGGCCATATTAGCCTGGACGACCATCTGCGCGAGCTTTGATTAACATCGGCGCATAAAAGACAATATAAATAGCATAAGCCAGCACCCAAAGCATACCGGCCAGACCTATACCCCAATAGGTCAATACCGGAAACCACGCGGGTAATATCACCCGGACAAGTGCGGCTGACAGGATACAAATATAAGCCAGTGTCACCAGGCGATGCGGATTCAGTGGCCGCCCTGTATGCCCCAAAGTAACTCGGGATATCATCGCTAAAATCATTCCACCAATAGAACCAACAGTAATACTGTGCAATGCTGCACTGATATTATCCATTAATCCGGCAGCATGTAACGCCAGTGCAAAAAAACCTAAAGGAATAAACGCATAAGCCAAATGCAATGACCACAGCAATGGCACGGACCAACTATGCTGAAGTCCCCAACGCAAAAAACGCCAGCCATTTGCCAGTGCGGCAACAGCTGAAACCAATAGTAATAAATTAAAAGGAATCACACTGAAACCTATAAAGGCAAAAACTATAAGAACAATAATGCTAATGATGCTGAGTGTTTCCAGCCACAGCATAGGTTGTGATCTTTGGCAGGCTGTTGCATTAGCCGTAAATGCCGGAATAACACGACCACCAACGATAGAAATAATTAACGTAAATAACATAATTGTGCCATGCAGCGATTGCATGGCCAGTTGCGGCTGATGCGTAATAACACCCCAGTGACTTGCAGCATTTAATATCATCATCATGAATAACATGGGAACAAACATTAAATTTCGCCACTGTTTAACTTTTATTATGGGGTAAGCCATAGCGATAGCGGCATATAAAAGAAAAGTAATATCGATTGCCGCAATTAATATTTCAGGTAATCCAGAACCAAATGAAACAACTGCTCGCCCTGATAGCCAGAACAATGCCAATACTGCCAGTGGCTTTCCCCTTAAGCCGGTTACACCGGTCCAGGTTTGAACTGCGGTGAGTAAAAATCCAACAACAATCGCAGCGCCGAACCCGAATAACATTTCATGTCCATGCCACCAAATTAAACCACCATATGGCATCCAGTCGAACGGGCTGATCCAGAATATAGACCACCAACCTATAGCGATCACTGAAAAAAGCGTAGCGCCCAGAAACAAGGGTCTGAATGCCAAACGCAAAATGGGGGTTATGGCTAATGCAACGCTGTTTTTATCGACATTCAATGACATAACTTTATCCTGGAAACGGGGGCTATAAACATGTAAAAACCACAGGACTTAAATCAATATAGAAACTGTCAGAAACAACCCGTGTTGTCGAACGACTTTGTATTGATTAATAAGTCACGTCATGAATAATAATTCATGGGCCTCAGTTATATCTATGATTTCATCAGGGTTAATCATTATTGCCTGACTAATGATTGCCTGATTTCCTTTGTGTAAGACAACCCACAATGGAAACTTTGAACTGACGTTAAGTGAATGAATTTCTGCTGCGGGAATTGTTAAGCCAAAGAGTGAAAAAACTGGCTTAGTGAGATGACTGGAACATAGCAGGCTGAATACACCAACTATGTTCCAGTGATTTTGGCCGGGTATTATCGCAAACTTTTAATCAGAAATACTGGTACCAGCCAGGCGATCGAAATAACGTGCACGATAATAGTGGCGTTTATGGGTGGCATCATCAGTAAATGCCGCACGATCATGCAACACATTATTGCTCACCAGGCCCATACCGGATTCCAGTCGACCACGATAGATATATGGGGAATCATTATTCAGGATATCCTGAAGATATGCCAATGCTTCCTGGGTCAATGGATCCTCACTCCAGATAACATTGTTTACACGTATGGTGTAGCGCATATGCAAGTCACCCGATGGCATGATGCTGAATACCGGACCCGGCTCTTCCTGACGTGCAACCGTACCACCTTCATCGATACGTGCAGGTATGGTCATTACCCTGGGCCCCATTAAAGCACGAATATAATCAGGATTTTTATCACGAAGGAGTATATAGGCAATCTCATGATCCATGAGTGCATTTTCACCACCTGTGGCCGCCTGTTGTACCACGTGCAAATTTAATGCATGAATCTGTTTACTGGCCAGGTTGTAGTAACCATCGGTATGCCAGTTTATTGCGCGATTTGTATAGGGAATATAATGTTGACGAATACCTTCATTGACCACGGTCAGTGAGGTCAGACCGGTTTCATCTGCCAGCCAGTTTTTGTTCAAGCCTTCCAGACCAAAACGTCGACCCATGGATAATGGAATCTCTGGATCGGGATCTGTTCCGGTTTTACTTGCATACAATGCCATATTTGCTTTGCGGCAACGGGATTGCAATGCCTTGAATTCATTATCAGTCAATTTACGTGGATCATTAATTTCAACTAATAAATCCCCCAAGCCTTCAGGATAACCCTTGAGTTTCTGATCACGCCATTTTTTATAAGTCTCATCATTTTCCAGTGCAAACGGACTGACTACTGCGCGCACTTCTTGCTTGGGATTAGCCATGAAATATACCTCGTTAAGCAAATTGCCATTCAATTCTTAAATCAGACCGCGCAGACTATGAAATTGCAATGCTGATGTAATTGACTAATGACAAAAAAATAAACGCATTGGGTTTATGAGGTAAGAAAATAAAAGATGACAGGTGTGTAATTTGATATTTGTCTGATAACGACAAGAATATATTATTTACAACGAAGTTCACACCTGCTGTAGAGCATTTGATGTGTTCTTAAGGAGTTGATTTTCTATTGTACAATTTTTCAATCTCATCAATGCCCTTTTCAGTCTTGAGCAAATCAAGCCAATCATTGACTAGCGCCTTATTTTGATCCTGGCCTGTCTCGGTATATACACGACTCATGC
>JBFHPZ010000080.1:0-7965 GCA_041592495.1 Gammaproteobacteria bacterium
CTTCGATTCATATCGATATGCTGATTCCATTGCTGGTAATGGCGCTAGCGTTCAAGCTGTATTACGCCACATCGGTTCTGATGCGTGCCCGCGGCGAAGTGCTGAAACGGGAACAAAGCAGCCGTTGGGTGCGGGAGGTCGTTGAAAGTGAGCGTTAGTGAATTCTTGAATATGGGCGGCTATGCCTTTTATGTCTGGACGTCCTACGGCCTGGCGCTGCTGATTTTGCTGGTTGTTTTTTTTCGCCCCATGCTCACTTACAAGCAGGTATTGAAGGATCTACGCAGCAAGTTTCGCCAGCAAGATCGGCAAAATAACGAGAAATAGCCCAAAATTGACCCGAGGCAAGTTAATAATTTTGAACAAATACTAGGTTTAACTGGTCTTTGGAATGCGCCAAATAAACGAGATTGAGTAGAGATAGATATGACTCCCCGCCAGAAACGAATGACTTTTGTGTTTGTCCTGATAGCCGGTGTTGGCGTTGCCATTACCCTGGCCTTACAGGCCTTCAATGAAAACCTGCTGTATTTCTTCAGCCCCAGTCAGGTGAAATCCGGTGAAGCCCCTCACGATCACAGCTTCCGCATCGGTGGGCTGGTGGTGGATGGCAGTGTAGCCCGCGATCCCGGCAGTCTTAAAATCAACTTTGATCTTACCGATACCGCTGAAACCGTTTCCGTACAATATGAAGGCATTCTGCCGGACCTGTTCCGTGAAGGGCAGGGCATAGTGGCGACGGGTAAAATGCAGGGCAATATGTTTATCGCCGATCAGGTACTGGCCAAGCATGATGAAAACTATATGCCGCCGGAAGTTGCCGATTCCCTCAAGGAAGCCGGTGTCTGGAAACACGTGGGTGACAATACCACCAGCGGAGCCGCCAAATGATTGCAGAAATTGGCCATTTTGCGCTGATACTGGCGCTGTGTCTTACCATCATTCAGGGCATAGTGCCCATGGTAGGGACCTATAAACGCCAGCCAGCCTGGGTGGCACTGGCAACACCAACCACACTCGGTCAAACCCTGTTTGTGGTCATCAGTTTTCTGTGTTTGACCTGGGCCTTCATCCAGAATGATTTTTCCGTAGATTACGTTGCCCGCCAATCCAATACCGAATTGCCCATCATGTACCGCATTTCTGCGGTGTGGGGCGGTCACGAAGGTTCCCTGTTGCTCTGGACCATGTTGTTGTCACTCTGGTCTTCCGCGGTATGTTTGTTTAGCCGATCCATGCCGCAGCAAATGCGTGCCCGCGTGCTGTCCATCATGGGGCTGGTGTCCATCGGCTTCATGCTGTTCCTGTTACTGACTTCCAATCCTTTTGATCGCCTGTTCCCGGCGCCGATGGAAGGCCGCAGCCTGAATCCATTGTTACAGGATCCGGGTCTGGTGATACATCCTCCCATGTTGTACATGGGGTATGTCGGTTTCTCCGTCGCCTTTGCCTTTGCCATCGCCGCCATGCTGGGTGGACGACTGGATAGCGCCTGGGCACGCTGGTCACGTCCCTGGACCAATGTGGCCTGGATGTTCCTCACCCTGGGCATTGCTCTGGGTAGCTGGTGGGCCTATTACGAGCTGGGCTGGGGCGGCTGGTGGTTCTGGGATCCGGTAGAAAATGCATCCTTTATGCCCTGGCTGGTGGGTACGGCGCTGATTCATTCTCTGGCAGCCACGGAAAAACGGGGTGTGTTCAAGGCCTGGACCGTGTTGCTGGCCGTCTTTACTTTCTCCTTAAGTTTGCTCGGTACATTCCTGGTGCGCTCCGGGGTACTGACCTCGGTTCATGCCTTCGCCACAGACCCGGCCCGTGGTGTATTTATCCTGATTTTCCTGGGCGTAGTGGTGGGCGGTTCCCTGCTGGTGTACGCCTGGCGGGCACCGATGATTCGTAGCCTGGGCAAGGTGAATATGGTGTCCCGTGAAGGGGGGCTGCTTATCAATAATGTATTGCTGGTGATCACAGCATCATCGATTTTGCTCGGCACGCTTTACCCCCTGATTCTGGATGCCCTTAACCTGGGCAAGATTTCTGTAGGTCCTCCCTATTTCAATTCGGTTTTCATTCCTTTGACCGTGCCGATTGCCATCCTGGTGGGTGTCGCCATTATGTCGCGCTGGAAACAGGACTCTATCGAGCGTTTGGGTAAAAAACTCTGGTTGACACTGATCGCCAGTGTTGTACTGGGCGTGGTTGTGCCCTTTATCTTTTTACCGGATGTGGGTCCCGGCGCCATTCTGGGGGTCACCCTGACCTTCTGGGTTACCATTTCCAGTTTGCAGAATGTCTATGATCGAGTTGCCGGAAAATCCGATAAGCTAGCAGCCCTGATGGCCGTTCCCCGTGGATTCTACGGCATGACCCTGGCCCATCTGGGTATAGCTGTTTTCACCGCCGGCATTACCCTCACCAGTATTTACAGCCTGGAAAAAGATATCCGTCTGGCACCGGGACAAAGTTATTCCCTGGGAGGTTATGACTTTGAATTCAAAGGTGTCGCCAATAAAACCGGGCCAAACTATCAGGCCGCGGAAGGTCATTTTGTTGCCAGCAAAAACGGCCAGGTAATCACCAGTCTGCATTCCCAAAAACGTTTGTATAACGCCGGTGGCATGCCCATGACCGAGGCTGGCATCGATGCCGGTTTATGGCGTGACCTTTATGTATCCCTGGGCGAGGCTCTGGATGACAAGGGAGGCTGGAGTGTGCGTATTTATTACAAGCCTTTTGTGCGCTGGATCTGGTTAGGTGCACTGTTCATGGGCTTTGGTGGCTTACTGGCCGCAACTGATAAACGCTATCGACTGTCGGTTAAACAGGAACAGTCCGGTGTCGTTACCGCAGGAGCTGCCTGATGTCACGTTATCTGGTTCCCATCGGTTTCTTCCTGTTGGTGATTGTATTGGGTATCGGGCTGACTCTCGATCCCCGTGAAGTGCCGTCCCCTTTTATTGGCAAGCCGGCACCGGAATTTACCTTACCCACTCTCAACATGCCCGATCAAACGATTTCACCATCGGATATGAAAGGCCAGGTATGGATGCTGAATGTCTGGGCCACCTGGTGCGTGTCCTGTCGGGCAGAACACGAAGTGCTGGTTAAGCTTTCTCGATCAAATCACATCCCCATTGTGGGTTTGAATTACAAGGATGAATCCGAAAAAGCCAAACAATGGCTGCAACAACTGGGCAATCCTTATGTTGTCAATGCGGTGGATGCGGATGGCCGCGTCGGTATTGATTGGGGTGTGTATGGCACGCCGGAAACCTTTGTCATCGACAAGAAAGGCATCATTCGTCACAAGCAAACCGGCCCAGTGCATGCGCAGGTATTGCAGGAAACGATTTTGCCATTGATTCAGAAATTGCAGGGAGAGCAGGGATGAAAAAATTCAGCTTGTTTCAACATGCCTTGCGTCTTTGCATTCTCGTAACAATGACCGGTTTCATGAATCTGGCACAGGCCAAAATTGAAACCGTTGAATTCGCTACTCCCCAAATGGAAGAAGACTACCACGTGCTGGTGGCTGAGCTGCGTTGCCTGGTATGTCAAAACCAGAACCTGGCGGATTCCAATGCAGAGCTTGCCCAGGATTTACGTCATCAGGTTTATGAAATGTTGAACAAGGGATCCAGCCGGGAAGAAGTTGTTGATTTCATGGTGACACGTTATGGCGATTTCGTGCTGTATCGTCCGCCCATGAAACTGACCACGGTGCTGCTCTGGTTTGGGCCCTTGCTGTTTTTTATCATCGCACTGACCATTGTCATCACTTATGTGCGCAAACAGAAACAGAAAGATGCAGTTGAAGTCACTCAACAGCAACAACAACGGGCACACTCCTTACTTGATGAATAATCATATACGTTTTATTTCCGGTTACCCTGCTGTACAACCGGTGTGTATTTCTGCGAAAAATATTATTGAGAAACTGGATTTATGTTGGCATTTGTAACCGCAATCATTGCACTCATCTTACTGGCGCTGGCTTTTGTTGTACCGGTGCTATTCAAAAAGAGCACACTGGAAGCAGAAACCTACGACGATCAAAATATCGAAATTGCCCGTGGTCGATTAAAAGAACTCAAGGCGGATCTGGATGCAGGTCTGCTGCCCCAGGCTGATTTTGACCTGGCCAAACAGGAACTGGAAAAAAGACTGGCGATGGATCTTGAGGCCATGGATAAAGCCAGCCAGTCGAGCCCAGTGACGCAAGCGGGCAAACAACTGGCGATCGTGTTGTTAATCATGGTGCCGCTGGCTGCTGTTGCATTGTATTCTCAACTGGGTCGTTTCGATTCAGTCAATGGCAGCATGGCGAGTGCGCCACAGCATCAGGCCAATCCGGATGCACCACAGATGTCCATGGAAGAAGCGCTGGTAAAATTAAAACAACGTCTGGAATCAGAACCGGAAAACGCCGAAGGCTGGTTTATGCTGGCGCGCACCTATACCGCGTTGGGTAATTATAATGAAGCCGTGCCAGCCTATGAGCAGTTGCTCCATCTGGTGGGTGATGATGCTGATATCCTGTTGCGATACGCTGATGCCATGGCAATGCGTGATGGTGGTGCATTAGTCGGTCAGCCAAAACAGATTATTGATAAGGCGCTTGCGCTGGAACCGGACCATCCACAGGGATTATGGTTGTCGGGCATCGCGGATAGTCAGTCAGGCAATTTTAAACAGGCATTGATTAGCTGGTACAAATTACAACCCATGCTGAGTAATGATCCGGAATCACTCAGCCAGCTCAATGCCATGGTTAGCAATGCGGAACAACAATTCAGCCCGGATGAACTGAAAAAATTGAAAGCACAACACCAGGCCAGTGCGCCGGTGGCTGTCGCACAGGCAGAAATAACCGTGAGTGTGACACTGGATGCTGCATTGCAGGACAAAGTAAATCCAACAGATACGCTTTTTGTATTTGCCCGTGCAATGCAAGGACCTCCCATGCCATTGGCTGTTGTGCGTTTGACTGCAGCAGATTTGCCCATCACGGTCAACCTGAATGACAGCATGGCGATGATGCCTACGCTTAAACTGTCCAACTTCGAACAGGTCAAGGTTGAGGCTATTGTTTCCAAAGCCGGTGTGGCTAAATTATCAGCCGGTGATTTATATGCCGAACTTTCACCGGTCAGTGTGGCCCCTGAACAAAAAGTCGACATCGTCATAAACCAGATCAAATAAAGTCGGTGTCGTCTATAACTGACGACACCGATGTTCATGTTCAGCCATTCAGGCAAGTCGTGGTTCTTTCTTGCGCCAACGCATTAATGCTATTCTGTTGTAATGGTGTTTCGTGTCGTCATCGCTGCGCACCGTTTCATATTCCAAGAGAAGCTATGAAATGAAATTCTCCTTAACTAAAGAATCACTATTGCTCCGCGTTGGCGGTGCCATGGCCAGTATCATCTTGCTGGCAGTGATTGGTATGGTGAGTTCAGTGTTCATGGCCGAAACCTCAGAAGGCTATGCCGCTGCCATCAATCATGCCGGAACCCTGCGCATGCAGTCCTACCGTATTGCCAGCAGCCTGAAGTCCAGTGGCGATTTAAAACAGGCCGCTTTTAATACAAGAAAACTGGCGGATGAATTTGAAGAGCGTCTCTACAGTGACCGTATCCATAATGTTTTCACCAAGGATATTTCGGATAATGTACGTAACACCTATCAAATAGTCGAAGATAACTGGCGGGAAAACATGCTGCCGATGTTGCAGGAATATATCGGTGGTGCACTGGCGGAGAAGGGTGCAGGTTATACGGCTGATGATCTTGAAAATCTGAAAAAAGTTTATCTGGGAAAAGTAGATGGTTTTGTCGATAAGGTGCATGCATTTGTGCGAGCACTGGAAGATGAAGCCGAAGGCAAAATTCATCTATTACGCCTGATTCAGATTGTCGTTCTGCTATTAACTTTCGTAGTTGTGTCTGTGATTTTGTTCTTGATGAACCGGGATGTTGTTAAACCCCTGAACGAATTGCTGGTGTTTGCCCGACGTGTTCGGCAAGGCGATTTTTCCATGCGCAATAAATCGCGGCGTGAGGATGAACTTGGCCAGTTAGGTTATGCCTTTAATCTGATGGCCGAGGACCTTTCAAAAATTTATAAGGACCTCGAACAACGTGTAAAAGATAAAACCCTCGATCTTGAACGCAGTAATCGTTCCCTCGAATTACTCTATTCCACCACCCAGCAACTGGGTGAGAATCCCTTAACCGAAATTTCCCTGGAAAATTTAATTGGTGATATAGAACGTGTGATTGGGGTGCGTGGCGGTGCAGTCTGTCTTGGCGAACCGGGCGACAAACAGGCATATCGTATGGCAACCACAGTAGAAGAACAAAAAGAAAATCTGCATGGTTGTGATATGCCCGATTGTATGAAATGTTTTGGTGATGGTGATACACATCTGGTTAACGTTGAAAAAGCAGATACGAATATCCTGCGCTATTCCATTCCCATCAGGGATCAAGAGCAACAGTATGGGGTTTTGTTGCTGGATCTAAAGGAAGATGCCCAACTGGATGACTGGCAAAAACGACTTCTGGAAACCGTCTCCCGCCATATTGCCATGGCCATAGTTCGAGCGCGACAGGTATCTCAAAACCGTCTGCTGTCACTCATGGAAGAGCGCAGTATCATCGCCAGAGAATTACATGATTCATTGGCGCAATCCCTATCCTATCTAAAAATACAGGTCAGTCGCCTGGAAAAAAACCTGGGTGAACAGAGTAACGAAAAAGTGATGGAGATTACCGGCAAGTTACGTGATGGCTTAAATAGTGCCTATCGTGAATTACGTGAATTGTTAACCACTTTCCGCTTGCGTATGACAGAAGAGGGCCTGTTGCGTGCAATGGAAGACACGGTGACTGAATTTAGCGAACGTGGCAATCTCCAGATCGAACTGAATAATAATATTGCTAATTGCATTTTCAGCCCCAATGAAGAAATTCATATGATCCAGATTGTGCGCGAAGCCTTGTCCAATATTGTGCGTCATTCCCAGTCGACTCGGGCGCGGGTAACACTGGAATGCAATATGGATGGTGGCGTGCAAATTACAATAGAAGATAATGGTGTTGGTATGCCGGAGGTGGAGCAGCTTGAACATCATTATGGAATGGCTATTATGCGGGAGCGTACCCGTGGCCTGGGTGGCAGTCTGCATGTCGGCAAATCCGACATGGGTGGCACCGCTGTTAAATTATTTTTCCAGGCAAAGCCCTCAACACATGCCTGATTAACTAAAGACAAAATAATGCAAAATACAACAATTATAACAATCGATGATCATCCACTGTTTCGGAAGGGTTTGGCTGATCTGATTGAAATGGATGAAAGTCTTGCGCTTATTGGCGAAGCAGCCAGTGGCGAAGAGGGGCTTGAACTGGCCTTGCAGCATGAGCCTGATCTGATTCTGCTGGACATCAACATGAAAACCATGAGCGGCCTGGATACCTTGCGCGCACTCAAGGCGCATGACCTGGAATCAAGAGTGTTAATGTTAACCGTGTCGGATAATGAAGATGATGTGCTCACCGCAATCCGCCTGGGTGCGGATGGTTATTTATTAAAAGACATGGAGCCGGAAGATACTTTAAAAAGTATTCGTGAAGCGGCTGAAGGCAAGCTGGTGGTAAGTGAGCGTTTAACGCGATTGCTGGCATCCGCATTAAGAGCCGAAGCCAAAGCGCCTACATCAGCTGAAGAAGCGGAATTAACCAGTCGTGAAGAAGAAATACTTAAATTGATTGCAAAAGGCTTAAGCAACAAGCATATAGCCAAGGATCTGTTTATTTCACCTGCAACGGTTAAGGTGCATGTTAAAAATATTTTGAAAAAATTGCAGCTGAATTCGAGGGTGGAAGCTGCAGTGTGGTATTTGAAGCATGAATGATAGAGATAGTAGTAAGTATTTAGTAAGCTGATATATATCAGCGTTAA
>JBFHPZ010000081.1:0-7876 GCA_041592495.1 Gammaproteobacteria bacterium
ACCAGGGGCAGTGCCACCACGGCACTGATGGGGTGCTTGAATCGTGAACGGGTCTGGGACAGCCACCAGGCGATGGGGGTGCCCACGAACAGCAGCAGGATTGTTGTGACCGAAGCTAATTTCAATGTCAGCCATACCGGTTGCCAGTCAAATGCCATGATTGAACCTCAAGAGTCAGTATTCATTGGTGTCTGGATGCCTATCCTGTTTTGTCATTCCACCCCGTAGCCATATCCGGTAATCACGGTTCTGGCTTCAGGGCTTTTCAAAAATTCCAGGAAAGCTGTGGCCGCCGGCTTGTTCATACCTTTTTTCAGCAAGACCGCCTGTTGTGCAATAGGTAGGTAATAATCCTGGGGGATTTCCCAGAAAGTGCCGGCGCTTTCTTTCCAGGCCTTTACCTGTGAAAAGGCGACAAAGCCGACATTCGCATTGCCGGTGGCAACGAACTGGAAGGTCTGAGCTATGGAGTCACCCTGCACCAGGCGTCCCTGCAGGTTTGACCAGATACTCAGTTTTTCCATCACCTGTTGTGCGGCCAGGCCATAGGGTGCGGTTTTGGGATTGGCGAGGGCCACCCGTCCAAAATCATCTTGTTTCAGATAGGCTTCAGCATCCTTAAATGCCTGGTTTATTGGCGTCCAAAGCACCAGTTTACCCATGGCATAGGTAAAGCGAGAGCCGTTAACCGCCAGGCCTTCGGATTCCGCTTTTTGCGGGCGTTTGCTGTCGGCGGCCAGAAATACCTCGAAGGGGGCGCCATGCTCAATCTGGGAATAGAGCTTGCCGGTGGAGCCAAAACTGACGATGGCTTTATGCCCCGTGGCTTTTTCGAACAGGGGGATGAGGTCGCGGGTGGCGTCGGTGAAGTTGGCGGCGACGGCAATATTGAGCTGCTCACCCTGGGCCAGGCCGGAAAACAGGACAAGTCCCGTGCTGAGTAACAGACGCTTTATGGAATGGAATGACGTTGATGGCTTCATGATAACTGCCTTTAGCGTGGATTAAGAATTCAGTCGTTGATCGCCAGGATGACGTTAGAGGCCTTGATCAGGGCGCAAACCTTTACTCCTTCCTTCAGGCCCAGGCTGCGGATGCTGTCATTGGTGATGATGGCGGTCAGGCGTTTGCCGCCTGCCAGCTCCACCCCGACTTCGCCATTGACGGCGCCTTCAATACAGGTGACAACCCTGCCGCAGAGGCGATTACGGGCGCTGGTTTTTATCGGGTCGCCATCGGTCACCAGAATCGGCGCCGAGGCCTTGATCAGGGCATAAGCCTCCCTGCCTGTTTCCAGTTTCAGATCCTCGATACTTTCATTGGTGATGGTGGCGACGATGTGTTGGCCATCGCCTATATCCAGTTCCACCTCGCCGTTGACCGCGCCTTTTATCACCCGAATGATTTTGCCTAGAAACTGGTTGCGCGCGCTGGTTTTCATGGAGAACCTCCGCATGAGTTGATTGAATTGTTCAAAATTCGCCAGGCCATCGCTCAGCCGTGAGAGGAAAAGTCGATATTCCTCTTCCACTCGATGAAACATGGCAATGGTGCTGTGTCCTGCTTTGGTCAGCCGTGTACCGCCTCCGTGTTGACCGCCGGTCGTCCGTTCCACCAGAGGTTCGTCGGCGAGGTTATTCATGGCATCAACCGCCTGCCACGCCGCCTTATAACTCATACCCATGGAGCGGGCTGCAGCGGAGATCGACCCGGTTTCGGCAATGGCCACCAGCAGCTCGACACGGCCATGGCCAAGAAAACTTTGCCCTGCCTTGTCGACCCATAAGCGGCCTGCAACGGTGCTGTCTGTGCTTTTCTTATGTCTGCTAGTCACTGTTGTCTCCATAAAACCGTTGTATCCTGCAGGATATAACGGTTGCCAAACCGGCACAATTGTCGCAAAAGCGACAGGGGGTGTAGGTTTTGTTGTCTGTGTTACAGAATTTGCCCGTTAAAAGCCGATTTCTGTGTTGTTAAACCAGATTTTGCAAGGGGTATGCCAGGAATGGCGTCAGGCCTGGCATCAGAGGCAAGCAATCAATTCAGGACAGGTTATTGGCTGTAGCTATTGGGAAATTCACAAGGCTGCCGGCTGACAGCCTTGTGCTAATAATCAGGATTTATTCAATCCCAGTTTCTTTTCCAGATAATGAATGTCGGCACCACCCTGCTGGAAATGGGTGTCGTTCATGATATCCATCTGCAGGGCAATGTTGGTGTTGATGCCTTCAACCACCATTTCCGACAAGGCGCCGCGCATGCGGGCAATGGCGGAGGTGCGGTCATCACCATGGGTAATGAGTTTACCGATCATGGAGTCATAATGCGGCGGTACGGTGTAACCGCTGTAAATATGGGTTTCGACGCGCACACCGGGGCCGCCAGGGGCATGATAGGCCTTAACCTTGCCCGGTGACGGGATGAAAGTTTTGGAATCCTCGGCATTGATACGGCATTCAATCGCATGGCCGCGCAGGGTGATGTTTTCCTGCTTCAAACGCAGCGGCACGCCCGCGGCAATGAATAGTTGTTCCTTAACAATGTCGATACCTGTGACCATTTCGGTAACCGGATGCTCTACCTGGACGCGGGTGTTCATTTCGATGAAATAAAACTCGCCATCCTCATACAGGAATTCAAAAGTACCGGCACCGCGATAGCCCATCTGAATACAGGCTTCAGCACAACGGCCACCGATTCTGGCGCGCTGTTCCTCGGTGATTCCAGGGGCAGGGGCTTCTTCAACCACCTTCTGGTGACGACGCTGCATGGAGCAGTCACGTTCTCCCAGATGCACGGCATTGCCCTGGCCATCGGATAACACCTGGATTTCAACATGGCGCGGATGTTCCAGGAATTTTTCCATGTACACCATATCGTTACTGAAGGCAGCTCCGGCTTCCGCCTTGGTCATGGCTATGGCATTCAGCAGGGCGGCTTCGGTGTGTACCACACGCATACCGCGTCCACCGCCACCACCGGCGGCCTTGATAATGACCGGGTAGCCAATTTTCTTGGCAATTTTCAAGTTCGCATCCTGATCATCACCCAGAGGTCCACCGGAGCCGGGCACACAGGGAACGCCGGCGGCTTTCATGGCATCGATGGCCGCCACCTTGTCACCCATCAGGCGAATGGAGTCGGATTTGGGACCAATGAAAATAAAACCGCTGTCTTCCACGCGTTCGGCAAAGTCAGCATTTTCCGAAAGAAAACCATAGCCGGGATGAATGGCGGTGGCATCGGTGACTTCTGCTGCGCTGATGATTGCAGGGATATTGAGATAACTTTGTGCGGAGGGTGCCGGGCCAATACACACTGATTCATCCGCCAGACGAACGTGTTTCAAATCACGATCCGCTTCGGAATGAATGGCAACGGTTTTTATACCCAGTTCACGACAGGCACGTAGTATGCGCAGGGCTATTTCGCCCCGGTTGGCTATAACAACTTTATCTAACATGGCATTTTTATTCGATTACAAACATGGGTTGGCCGAATTCAACCGGCTGGCCGTTTTCCACCAGAATGGCTTTAACAGTACCGGAACGATCTGCTTCAATCTGATTAAGGATTTTCATCGCTTCGATAATGCAAAGTGTGTCGCCTTCATTCACGTGCTTACCTACATCGGTAAATGGCGGTGAAGTGGGTGAGGCAGACCGGTAGAAAGTACCTACCATGGGTGAGGTGACCTTATGGCCTGAAATTTCATCAGTCGCAGGTGCTGCTTCTGCGGTTGCGGCAGGCGCTGCCGGAGCAGCTGCTGGAGCGGGAGCCATCATCTGGGGTGCCTGCATGAAATTGGCAGGCATCATCATTTGTGGAGAGCCGCTATTACGACTGATACGGACCGATTCTTCGCCTTCCTTGATTTCAATTTCAGCGACACCGGTTTCGTCCAGCAATTCAATTAACTTTTTTATCTTTCGAATATCCATGAGGTTTTAAACCTTCTTTGATTTGATCAGTAGTTGTTTATGACAGTTTATGGATTGCAGCGCGCAGGGCCATTTCATAGCCGACTGGGCCCAACCCGGATATCACTCCCAGAGCGATATCGGAGAAGTAGGAATGTTTCCTGAACTCTTCCCGGGCATGCACATTGGATAGATGCAGCTCGATGAAGGGTATTTTGACGGCACTTAATGCATCACGAACAGCCACACTGGTATGGGTAAAGGCAGCGGGATTGATGATGATGAACGCGGTGCCATCGGTTTGAGCATGATGGATGCGTTCCACCAGTTCGTGTTCACGATTGCTTTGCAGATGGTCAAGCTCATGCCCCAGCTCTTTTGCCAGTTTAGACATGTTATCAACGATATCGGCCAGGGTCTGGTTGCCATAATGCGAGGGTTCACGGCTACCAAGCAAGTTCAGATTGGGGCCATTGAGTACGAGAATACGGGCCATTGGCTTATGAATTATTCTGCAGTTTTAAAGTATGCGAAATTTTGCATGTAAATAGCTCGAAAGTCTATGGTTTTTGTCTATTTACATGCAAATTCGCTGGAGTTCGCCGCAGTTTTTTAATTTGTCTTGAATAAGTTCACACTGCCTTGTGGCGGCTATCCCCAGCGATTTGAAGATGTGTTAAAGCATGGACTGGATGATTTTTTCGGCTTCGACTTTGGACAGCTCCCCGGCCTTGGTGTGTTTTATGGTGCCGCTACGATCAACGAAAGTACTGAAGGGTAGTGCGCCAATACGGTTGCCATAGCTGCGGGCAATGTCCATGGCGGCGAGTTCGGCGGCCATGATGGGATAGTTCATGCCAAGGGTGTCGGCAAAGTCTTTTACCGATTCTTCATCATCGATGGCAACGCCGATAATTTGAAAGCCTTTTTCACCATATTGATCCTGCAATGCCATGAAGTCGGGTATTTCTTTTTTACAGGGTGGACACCAGGTGGCCCAGAAATTGACCAGTATTACCTTGCCATCCCACTCATTAATGTTGCGCATTTTTCCTTCTATGTCCTGCAGGGTGAATTCGGGACGGGATTTGCCAATGACATCAACCGCCGCAGGCATTTCCGCAACCAGGTTCTGGTTATCGTGATTAATCACCATGCGTTGCAGGCCAAAACCGGCGGCACCGGCAACAATAAGGACAACAACAAAAATAAGCTTGTTTTTCATAATCAGTTAATCGCCTGCTTTACGTGATTGCTAAATTGGGTTGCGGGCATATAGCCCACGACGCGGTGACTGCGTACTTCCTTGCCCTGTTTATCATAAAAGATGATGGCAGGCGGCCCGATTATTCCAAAATGTTTATACAGTTCCTTGTCCAGTGCATCGTTGTCGGTGACGTCAGCTTGCAATAATACGGTATTGGCAAGAGCGGATTGAACGGCGGGATCATTGAACGTGTATTTTTCCATTTCCTTGCAGGAGATACACCAGTCGGCGTAGAAATCCAGCATCACCGGTTTGCCCTGGGCACTGGCTTTGGTCAGAGCCTGGTTGAGGCCATCAACACCTTTAATTTGCTGAAAAGCGATATGGCTTGTGCTGCTGGTGGATGTGGTGCTGGCGGCCAGTCCCTTCAGGGGTTGCATCATGTCCTTGCTGCCTGCGGTCGCCCCAACCAGGAGTAACAAACCATAAGTGAACAGGACCAGGCCCAGACCTTTCCAGAATTTGGTCCAGCCGGTGCTTTCGGCTTTCAGGCCTTCCAGGGCGCCCATGTAAATGGAAGAAACAATAAACAGAATAGCCCATAACGCGAGGGTAATCGCCTCTGGGATAATGCGTTCCAGCATCCAGATGGCAACGCCGATGAGCATCACACCAAACACGGCCTTGACCGCATCCATCCACATGCCGGCGCGTGGCAGTAATTTACCCGCCGAGGTGCCAATGGCAATCAACGGGGCTCCCATACCCATGCTTAAGGCAAACAGGGCCAGGCCACCGAGGACGGCATCTCCGGTCTGGCCAATATAGATGAGCGCGCCGGCCAGAGGTGCGGCAACGCAGGGGCCTACAATCAGTGCCGACAGGAAACCCATAATGGCCACACCCACATAGGTGCCACCCTGTTGTTTGTTACTGATTTCGGTCAGCCGGCTCTGGATGAAGCTGGGCATTTGCAAATCATAGAAACCGAACATGGACAGGGACAGTAACAAAAAGACACCGGCAAAACTGCCCAGTATCCAGGGGTTCTGGAAAGCTGCCTGCAGGTTTTCGCCAAAAATGCCGGCAACGACACCTGCCGCAGTGTAAGTGGCTGCCATCGCCAGAACATAAATCAGCGACATGGTGAATGCATTGCGGGTGCTGAGCTTGTCGCCCTGGCCCACGATGATGCTGGATAAAATCGGAATCATCGGAAACACGCAGGGGGTAAAGGCCAGCAATAAACCAAATCCGAAAAAGCTGATGATGGTGAGCCAGGTGCTGCCGGATTTAAGGGAATCGGCAATGCGGTCCTGTTCACTCACCGGGCCGGCCGGTGTTTTGCTGTCATTGCTGGTGGTGGGTGCCGCAGTCGCACTGGAAATCAGGCTAAGATCAATGCTGATGTCCTTGGTGATGGGCGGATAACAAATACCGGAAATTTCGGAGCAGCCCTGGTACTTCACTTTAAAGTTGGCTGTGGTAACGCCCGGCTGGATGTCGGTAATGGGCAGGCTGGCTTCTGCCTCATGGTGATAAACATAAATATCGCCAAAAAATTCGTCGTGTTTGAGTTCGCCTTCGGGTTGGTTTAAATCCCCAGAGGTGACAGCTTGCTGATCGGCAATAATCTTGATTTTATCCCGATACAGGTAATGGCCGTCGGCAATAACCCAGCGAGCAACGATGTGACCATTTTCGGCGCTGGTGCTAAGCATGAAGGCCTGGTCTTCTGGCAAGATGTCATCAGCACCACCGCCGCCGCCCATGTCATCCCCCAGGCTTTGCAGTGATTTAAAGGGATCTGCCAGCGCAGGCTGTAACAGACCACTGGTCAGGAAAATCATCAGTGCATAGCGCAGATAAGCCATCAATTTTTGTGTACCGGTCATATGTCTCACTCGTTATTGGGAGAAGTGTAAATTAAATGGGCCTCTTTTAGAGCCACCCTGTATTGCTTAGTTCTTTTTATGCATTTTTTCAGGCCATGGAACATAAAACGATTACCGTGGTCATTGCAAGTACCTGTCGGTTTGTGTTTCTATCCCGGACATGATCGTCAAAAGTGGATTGTCCACGATTTTCTTAGTACTTCCTTAAGTCCAACCAATGAAAGATGTATGCCAATGTTGAGATTCTGGCCTGTTTTATTTTTTGTCGTGCCTCTGGTCGAGGTGTATTTCCTGATCAAGGTCGGTGGCTTTATCGGTGCCGGCTGGACCATTTTTCTGGTGGTATTGACCGCAGTCATCGGTGTCAATCTGTTGCGTCACCAGGGTTTCAGTACCCTGATGCGGGCCCACCGGGTGATGGATCAGGGCCAGATTCCCGCCATGGAAATGCTCGAAGGCATAGTGCTGGCGGTGGGTGGCGCTCTGCTGATTACCCCCGGATTCGTGACCGATGCCCTGGGCTTCGTCTGCCTTATTCCCTATACACGCCGTGTGCTTATACGGCGCCTGCTCTTGAATTCCACATTCACGACCTCATATAGCGTCCACAGAGAAAAGCAACACCACAAAGAGCCGGGTGTTATCGAAGGCGACTTCAAACGGGAAGACTGATCGGTCCACGGACTGTCACTCATCACGTTTAGGTTCAAAACTGAATTAAAACTCGCTCTGGATTCTTGACTCGAAGTGGATCGTGATTATCATTAGCACTCTCAAAGCGAGAGTGCTAATTTCTAAGAGGATATGTGACACTATGAATATTCGCCCATTACATGACCGTGTGGTCGTCAAAC
>JBFHPZ010000082.1:0-7846 GCA_041592495.1 Gammaproteobacteria bacterium
GCCTCTGATATCGGCCTGGAAAAACATAATGAAGACTTTGGCCAGACCCTGGGTTACTGGGGTGTCCCCAGCGGCCCTTATTTTGTTTTGCCTTTCCTGGGGCCTAATACCATACGTGGCACCGGTGGCCTTGTAGTCGATACGACCTATCTTGATCCCATCTACAAGGAAGTGCACGAAGGTTTTCCACCACCGGAACGTGAAGATCATGCAGCCGTATGGGGCATGTCTCTGCTGAAAGCTGTTGATACCCGTGCAAAATTACTCAAGGCGGAAGCCATTATGGAAGAAGCCGCGCTGGATCGTTATATCTTCATCCGGGAAGCTTTCCTGCAACGGCGCAAAAACCTGATTTATGATGGCAACCCGCCACAGGAACAGATGGATTTCGACGAAACCTTTCTGTTTGAAGATGCACCGACAGATGCGGAAAAACCGGCGCCTACACCGGAAGATTCTGCTCAATAAATTTCTGGTAATTTTCAGCACTGATGATTTGCGTGCCGTCACAGTTGAATTGCATGCGAATCATATCCTGCACAATGCACACGGTGATATTACGCAAATAGAGATCGGGCAAATTGCGTAGTGTTTTGACCGATGACATGACTGTCCTGATTTCATCTTCCGTCATGGGATCCCACGACTTATGGCGCTTGATGAAAATATTCTTCCAGTGATTGGGAAAACGGTCAAACCATTTGCTATTCAGAATAACGTTATAGATATCCCGCATGGCTTCAATTTTTTCTGCATAGGTAATTTTTGGGAAATGGCGATCTATATAGGACTTATCCGCCATTTTTTCCGCCGCGTGAATTTCCTGACGTAGAGGATCGAAAATAGAATTGGTTCTGATTTCACCACTATTGAAGCCGATAAAAATACGATAGGTTGTGCGATTTAACAAAATATCCTGCAAATTCTCCATTAAGGCATCAATTACCCGATCTACCGGACTTTCATATTTTTTACGCTCCAGGGACGTTTCCCTTAAAGAAGGATCGCCCTTGATAGAAATTTGCAAACTATCCAGATTAAGACCGGTTGCACTGAGTATGCTTTCTCGCAACACCAGCTCTTCCAGTTCATTATCATGATTATTGATTGTTGTTTCGTTTGAATCCATTGGTTTTTCTTCAACCATTGTGCCTGTTATATTCATTTAATTTTATCCTCATCCTGTCGACATGACTGCCATGCCAGAACAATTGTTCACACTGCGCACAGTACAGTAGTTCCTTTACACATTTTTTAACCGATGCAGGCAATTTTTCATAGTGACCTGGTTGAGCTGCCTGCAGGGGTGTATTACATCTCAAACATCGACTAAACGGTTTTTTCAGCCAGTCTATATGGAGCTTGTGACTGGTTTCTTCAATACAAGCATCCATAGTATTACACTCAAGCAGAACGACAGTATTAGCTGCTTCACGAAATTCGACCAGTTTGCGGTCACGGGTTAAGAGAATTCGGTGCTGGTCGACGGCTTCATCGAGTATCTGGCGGTCGGTCATCCCGGATGACGCAATTTTGGTGTCATAGCCCGCTGCCCTGAGCCAGCGACCCAGCCCTATAAGCATTTCATCGCAGTAAAGTTTCATTCGCAGTAGAGATATAGCCTATTCATAGAATCATTGCGTTGATCCAATGTCAGATCAATACAGTGTTATTATCATTTATAAACCAATCACTATTCCTGATTTAATGTGACTGACGAAAACCACAGCAACCCCCAGCATCGCCTTGGCTCGACCATGATCATTGCCATGTGGCTGGTGCTGTTCGCTGTACTGGCTTATTTATTCAACGGCATACTTGAAGATCAGCACAACCCTAACCAGAAAATTCAAACCTTCAGTCGTAGCGACGGCGTCAAGGAACTGAATTTGTTACGCAATCACTATGGCCATTATGTGGCGAATGGCAGTATCAATAATCACACAGTTACCTTCATGCTGGATACAGGCGCCAGCGATGTCGCCATACCGGAGACCATTGCAACCGATATCGGCCTGCGCAAGGGTCGCCCCCTGACTTACCAGACTGCCAATGGCAAAATCACTGTGTATGCCACGATTCTGGATGAAATCGCCCTGGGGGATATACGACTGCATCAGGTCAGGGCCACCATTAACCCCAATGTGCAGGGAGATGAAATCCTGTTAGGCATGAGTTTCCTCAAACATATTGAGTTTACTCAGCGCGGCGATACCCTTACCCTCAGACAATATCCGGAACACTGAACCCTATCTCCATGAAATTTTGCAGCCAGTGCGGTGCCACCGTTAGCCATAAAATACCCGAAGGGGACAACCTGCCCCGTTACATCTGCGACAACTGCGACACCATCCATTACCAGAACCCGCGCATTATCGCCGGTTGTGTTGCCGAATGGCAGGATCGAATATTACTCTGCAAACGCGCCATTGAACCCCGCTATGGTCTTTGGACTCTGCCCGCGGGATTTATGGAGAACAGGGAAACCACCGCCGAAGGCGCTGCCCGTGAAGCCATGGAAGAGGCCAATGCCCGCATACAAAATATGTCGCTGTATTCCGTCTTCAGCATTCCTCATATTTCCCAGGTGTACCTGATGTTCCGAGGAGATCTGGATCAGGGTTTGGCCAGCCCCGGCCCAGAAAGCCTGGAAGTTGACCTGTTCCATGAACAGGACATTCCCTGGAACGAGCTCGCCTTCCCGGTTATTCGGGAAACTCTCAAGCTTTACTATGCTGACAAAAAAGCCGGCCGCTTTCGCACCCACACCGGCGATATTCTTCGGGTGGATGATCAACTCGTCATCAATATCAATTAATGGACCTCTACGCCTACATCCACAAAGTCGCCAGCAACATCGATTCGCTGGACAGCAAACAGGCCATCAACAATGTGCTGGATGAACTGGAGCGCATTCAGGATATGCTGGACCCGGCTTTACAGGAGCCGGTTGAAAATCTCATCGCAGAACTTTACAACAGGCTGAATGCAATTGACTGAAGCAACTGCAACAGCCTATAGCATCCGCCAGCTATCGCCCTACCGGGGCACGGTGCAAATCCTTAGCTCGGCCTATGCCCGTGCTGTCAGTGCAGATGGCGTGCAATGGCAAATTCAGGTGAGTTGTGAAGTAAAACAGCAACAATGGGGTATTATGAACAGCCCCAAAGTACAACGTCGTTATGTGTTGTATGGTATGTGGAACCAGCAGCGTGATTTGTCCTGCCTGCCACTGGATCCCATGCTGGATGTGCCGGATGACAAACTGATTGAAACTTCCCTGCTCATTCCCCTCAGGGACAGGGTGAAGGCGATTCCATTCCCGGCAACAGACCAGTACGAATTATGGTTACTGCATGGCAGGACGCACTTGCCCATTGCCCTCATCGCCAGCGCCACCAGTGAACATACCCTGGATCAGATCAGGGCCAGTCGCTGGCGAGCCAGTTCCAGTCGCCAGCAACAGTTTCAACCGATGCGAGCCCTGTGCAGCAGCGACCCCATATTGAAAATAGAAAGCCTGATCAGCGAACATGGTAGCAGTCCACTAACCGCCCAGTGGTTTTATCGGGAAGCGGATCGCTCCGGTCTTGGGCTGGGTGGCACCCAGGTAGCCGAAACATTGACTGGCAGAAAACTCTCAGCCGAGGCGTTTCCGGAATTATTAATTGCCGAAGACTGGCCAGATGACAATGACCGCCTGCTGGCGGAGGATTATCACCATTGGCTGTCGGCGCAATTACTACTGCTGCCGCATCTCAGGCACGCTACCCGAAAACGCCTGGAACTGGCGGCACAACAGCATGCCCTGACGGTGAGCCAGTTGCATCATCTGTACCCGGCCATAGCGGATCAGAAAATCCTCAACCGAATTCTGGTGGAAGCACGGTTGAGAAAATCATCCATGACCTGATAATAGATAGATAAACGAATAGACGATTAAAAAAGGGTTGAATCATGACACGCGAAGTTGATGTTGCCATTATTGGCGCCGGCAGTGCCGGACTCTATGCACTGAGCCAGGTAAAACGTTTTACAGATAATTTTGTACTCATCGATGGCGGCGAGCTGGGCACCACCTGCGCTCGCGTCGGCTGCATGCCCTCCAAGGCCATGATTCAGGTAGCCGAGGATTTTCATCGCAAAAGTATTTTTGATCGGGAAGGTATCGAAGGCGGCGATAAGCTCAGCATTAATCTCGAAGATGCCATGGAGCACGTGCAGGATTTGCGCGACACCTTTGTCGACCGCACCCTGGGCAATTCCACCGATCAGATGGACCCGGACAAACTGATCGAATCCTATGTACGATTTGTGGATGCCCACACCCTGGAAACCGATGACGGCGACAGGATTAAGGCGAAAAAAATCATTATAGCCACTGGATCCCGCCCCATCGTCCCCAACGCCTGGGAGCAATTTGGTGAGCGCATTTTCACCACCGATGACATTTTCGAAATGGAAACCCTGCCGGCATCCGTGGCGGTTATTGGTCTTGGTGTAATTGGCCTGGAACTGGGCCAGGCCATGCATCGCATGGGTGTCAAGGTCACTGGTATCGACCAGCTGAGCCGTATTGGCGGCATCGATGACCCGGACGTAAACCAGACAGCAATCGATATCATCAACAGTGAGTTTCCCCTATGGCTGGGCCATGCGGCCGAGATTACACAAACCGCTGACGGCAAACTTCAAATCACTGCCGGTGAGCAATCGGTCATTGTGGACAAGGTACTGGCCAGCATGGGGCGTCGTCCCAATACCGACAAGCTCAACCTGGAAGCCCTGGGCATGGAGCTGGGTAACAAGGGCGTACCGGTGTTTGATCCCCACACCATGCAAACCAGCATCGACCATATATTTATTGCCGGTGACTGCACGGCGGAAAAAGCCATTCTGCATGAAGCCGGTTTCGAAGGCCGCGTGGCCGGTTTTAATACCATGCAAGACAAGCCCATGGCTTTCAAACACAAAACGCCCCTGGCGATCACCTTCTGCGACCCGAACATCGTCAGTGTTGGCGCCAGCCTGTCGGAACTCGAGGCCGACAGCATCGCCATTGGAGAAATCAAACTGGCACCGGTAGGCCGTGCCCTGATCATGGGTAAGAACAAGGGATTAATTCGAGTGTATGCCGATAAGACATCGGGTAAATTACTCGGCGCTAACATGGTCAGCGTCAAGGGTGAAAACCTGGGCCATTTGCTGTGCTGGTCCATCGAAATGGGTTTGACCGTACAACAGATGCTGCGCATGCCGTTCTATCACCCGGTAATAGAAGAAGCCCTGCAGGCTGCGCTGTACAATCTCAAATCAAAACTGGAACTTGAAGAAACCGCCTGGCCCATTGAGATTGAACCCATAAAATAAACACGACGAATGATTAATGGTTTTAGTCAACGGATAATGGGCCTGTCGCTTAAATGCCGATACACATGAAGCGAACAAATCGCCCCACCCGTGATTGATCACTGCTGCCGGATGAGTATGTTGTCCGGCAGTTGCATACATGACGGGCGGCCAAACTAAAATCACGGAAATGCCCGGACTAGCTGCGATGAAAATTAAAACAATCGATAACAACGAGCCAACCTCTGCCCAAACAAACAGATTTCAAATGCAGCAACATATAGCCTGCATATAAACAGTCGCTTGATGTCTCAGCTATGTATTACAATTCTGTTGGTGATTTATCCTTTAAATACACCGGCCTGATTATTGACCCAACCTGTTTCGATCGAAATTAATTTATGTCTGATTCAATTTTTGTTACCGACCTGAATAGCTTTGAAGAAAATGTTATTCAGGCCTCCCATACCCGGCCCATACTGGTTGATCTCTGGGCCGACTGGTGTTCTCCCTGTTTAATGATCGCGCCGGTTCTGGAGAAAGTCAGCAAGGAATTTGGTGAACAACTGGGTATAGCCAAACTTGAGGTCGATGACGGTGACAATATGAAAATTGCCGGCCATTACAAGGTACGCGGATTTCCGACGCTGATCCTGTTTCAGAAAGGTATTGAAGTCGGTCGCTTCAGTGGCGCCAAGCCTTTGCAGTTTATTCGTACATTCATCGAAGAACACGCCGAACTCTGAACAGACTATTGACAGTGTTTGTTTTTTTACAAAATTTTCTATACTTGAACGATCAGATCCATTGACCAGATGCGTTATGTTTTTAAAAATTTCCACATTACTTTTGCTATCAACTCTATTCTGTAATCCTTGCGCTTTTGCCGCGAAACAGCAAACCAACCCACCGGAAGATTACACCAAAGCCCTCGATTCATACGAAAAAGGCGATAATGCAACGGCCTTAATGCTATGGTTTCCACTAGCGGATAAGGGTCATGCGGATAGCCAGTACAGCTTAGGCATGATGTATCTTGAAGAAAAAGGTCCACGCAAGGATCCTGCTGAAGCCGCAAACTGGTTAAGACGTGCTGCGGAACAAAATCAGATCCAGGCCCAGAGCATGCTGGGACGCATGTACCTCAAAGGCGTTGGTGTAAAACAGGATTTCAGGGAAGCCGCTGAATGGTTACTTAAGGCAGCACGCAATGGTGATGCCGAGGCACAATACGTTATTGGAAAAATGTACCACCATGGCGACGGCGTCAGTTATCAACCGGCGAAAGCCGCTTACTGGTACGATCAGGCAGCAAAACAGAACCATGCTTTTGCACAAACAGCACTGGCGCTGATGTTTCTCCATGGCGATGGCATTCAGATAAATGTTTTGAAAGCCGCAGAAATGCTTGAGCAAGCTGCGAACAAGGGCAACACCAGTGCACAATTAAATCTGGCTAAACTCTACCGGGATGGCAGCCCTGAAGTTCCACAGGATTATAAAAAAGCGCTTGGCCTTTTTTTAAAAGCCGCTGAATCCAATGATCCCGAGGCTCTCGATAACCTGGGTAATTTTTATAAAAACGGACTGGGTACAAGCCAGGATTTCAACCGCGCATTTAATAATTATAAAAAAGCTGCTGATCAGGATTATACCGATGCTCAATATAATCTTGGCATCATGTATGTTAACGGCTTTGGTGTTGCACGTAGTTATGAAAAAGGTGTTGAGTATTTTGAGATCGCCGCAAAAAAGAAACATGGCGATGCCATGATGGATCTTGCGGTAGCTTATTATACGGGCAAAGGCATTGCGCCTGATTATCGCATGGCCTATGCCTGGCTACATGTTTCTGCAACCCACGGCACCAAAGATGCATTCAAAACCAAAACAACACTTTATGAAAAAATGAGTGCAGAAGACAAAAAACAGGCTGTGGTGATGGCGACTGAGCTTGAGAGTAAATATGGACCCTACGCCCGGTAATCAGGAACACTTTTCGGGAATTAATCCTGTTAAAAACAGGGCATCATTTGTGACTTTTCTCACGCAATAGTCACATATCTCAACTAAACTTATGACAATAAGCTGTATTTAAACAATCCTATTTTAGTGTGAAGTGTGTGAATTATCTGAGTAGCAAGCCAATATATGCAGGCAGATACCCGGTCCGAGCCAGTGCGGCAATCGGCCTGGGGCTTTGGCTATTAACTGCAAATGGAATTAACTCAATCGCTGAAGACACGATGGCGCAACCAGGCTTTGTACCTGCTAACACTTTACCCGCAATCGACGAATCCCTGCTCGATACTCAACGCGAACTTTATATCGAAGCAGAACAGGCACTGAGATCAAACCGGCCTGAGCAGTTTAAACAGCTGCTGACACAGCTGCAAAACTACCCGCTCTATTCCTATCTGCAATACAAATATTACCGCTCACGTTTGCATCATGTAGATGATGCACAAATACAGGACTTTCTTGCCAATAATGCCAA
>JBFHPZ010000083.1:0-7846 GCA_041592495.1 Gammaproteobacteria bacterium
CCACTGACGGACGCTGTGTCGCAATGATGAGATGAATACCGGAGGCACGTGCTTTTTGTGCCAGCCGCGCAATGAGTTCTTCGATTTTTTTACCGACAACCATAATCAGATCGGCAAATTCATCCACGATCACCACGATATAGGGAATGGGCTTTAAGGTTGGCGCCGGTTGATCGATGTCGAGAAATTCATTGGGTTTGAATAAAGGATCGGCAATGGGTTTACCGGCATCCATGGCTTCTTTCACCTTGCGGTTATACCCCGTGATGTTACGCACACCCAGTGCGGCCATGAGTCGATAACGATTTTCCATTTCACCCACACACCAACGTAAGGCATTAGCCGCTTCACTCATGTCGGTGACCACCGGCGTTAGCAAATGCGGTATATCATCATAAATATTCAATTCCAGCATTTTGGGATCGATCAGAATCATGCGCACGTCTTCCGGTGAACTCTTGTAGAGCAAGCTCATGAGCATGGCGTTGATGCCAACGGATTTACCGGAACCGGTGGTGCCAGCCACCAGCAAATGGGGCATTTTAGTCAGGTCGGCTACCACCGGATTACCGGAAATATCTTTACCCAAACCAACGGTTAAGGGAGAAGTCGATTTATCGTATGCCTTGGATTTTAGTATTTCACTCAATGAAACCACTTCACGATGTTCATTGGGAATTTCCAGGCCCACCACCGTCTTGCCGGGAATGACTTCGACTACACGCACGCTTACCACTGACAATGAACGCGCAAGGTCCTTGGACAAGGCGGTAATTTTGCTGGCTTTCACACCCGGTGCGGGTTGTAATTCGAATCGGGTAATAACTGGCCCCGGATGTACGGCAACCACTTCGACTTCAATATTAAAATCATTCAGCTTCAATTCAACTAAACGTGATAAGGCTTCCAGTGCTTCGGTAGACAAACCCTTATCAGATTTTTTCGCTTCGTCCAGCAACCGCAGTGGTGGCAATTCGGAATCTGTGGCTTCATCATCAAACAGGGAAATCTGTTTTTCCTTGCTATGGCGCTCACTCATTTCCACAGCCTTGATCACCGGCTCAATACGCACCGGCGTTTTACGTGTTTCCTGGCGTTTTTGATCGGCCTTAACCACTTCCTCGCGCTTCTGCTTGGCCTGCTCGCCTTCTTTACGTTCCTGCCGGGCTTCAATCATGTGATGCACTTTAAACTGTAGCCATTCATAGGCTGACAGTACAAATGCCCCCATCAAATCCATGACCCCCAGCCATGAAAGACCGGAAAACAGGGTAACACCTGCCAATAGAATCGCCAGCAGTAATAATGAAGATCCCAGCAAGCCCAGCACCGCAGCCAGCTCATCCCCCAACCATAGACCCAGAACACCACCTGCACCTTCCGGCAGGGATTCAACAGGTATGGAAAAATGCAGAGCTGCCAGCGCACAGCCGGTGGCCAGGGTCAGGACAAAACCCGCCCAACGGATACCGAGAATATGATAATCCACTTCACCATCCGCCTTACGCCCACGCAACACCAGCCAGCCGCTGTAGGCAATGATGATGGGAAACAGGAAGGCCAGGTAGCCAAACAGGGAAAACAATACATCGGAAAGCCAGGCGCCCACTTTACCGGTGGCGTTTTGAATGACATCCCGAGGTCCGGTGTGGGACCATCCGGGGTCATTGATGTGGTAAGTTACCAGTGAGGCCAGCAAAAATAATGCGATAGCCAGTAATACAAACAGCGCAGCTTCGCGAAGTCCGCGGCCGATATGTATAGTTAAACCCGATAATTGATTTGATTCTTTGGTACGCCGAGCCTGAGCCAATTAATTGATCCTTAAGCATTTTTTATAGTAATTCGATTATAACCCATGTGCGGATAGTTTGGTTTATGTTGCCATAACAATGCATGAATTACACCGATATGACTGATAAATCAGTTTAACGATCCAATCAAATAAAACTGCCAATTCGTTCCACAATTCGGGATAAATAACTACATTTCACGATTATTGACCACCTGAGTCCGGTTGAATTTCAAATGCCCACAAAATGAGAGATGCAATTCTCATCATGGCTGCTAAAATTCGCCCGAATATTCCAATAAACGTTTTAACCCATGACGGAATGATATAAGACAGCACGCTACGGCACCTTGTTCAAGGCTATAGCCACAAAATCTGCGTATTACCAAATGCCAGACTGTACATCTGCTATATTTTTAACTGGCATGTTTTTTATGAATTTCATTAATTATTATAAAGTGTCTAGCAAGGAAATTTCTCGATGGCTTTAAAGGAAATCAAGGTTCGCATCGCAGACCTGCAACCCGGTATGTTTGTCTCCAGGCTGGATCGTCCATGGCTGGAAACCCCTTATGTCTTGCAAGGCTTCCATATCAAAACGGAAGAAGACATCAACAAATTACTGGAGTATTGCAAATACGTTTATGTCGATGTTGAGCAAAGTAAGGAAATTGAAAGCAGCAAAAACAATATACCTCCACACGTAGTCAACAATACACAATCCGTCAAAAAGCTTGTTACCCATGTCAAACCCAGGGTGTACAAGGATAAGACCAATCACGAAGAAGAGCTGGTGGTGGCAAGGGAAAGTCATCGCGTGTTATCGAACACCATTGCAGACATGATGCAGGATATTTCCAATAACGAAAAACTCAATTTGCCGCCCTTGCAAAAAGCCGTAACTTCCATGGTGGATAGCATCATTCGCAATCCCAATGCATTCGCCTGGCTTACACGCATGAAGCACAAGGACAGTTACACCTATAATCACTCGGTCAGCGCTTCTGTATGGGCAGTGGCCTTTGGTCGACATCTGGGTTTGCCTAAAAAAGATTTACAATCTCTTGCCCTCGGCGCACTGCTGTTTGACATTGGTAAAATGAAATTACCCGAAAAACTGATTAATAATCCAAAGCGATTTAATCAATATGAATTCAAGCTGGTTAAACAGCATGTGAATTACAGTGTTGAAATTCTCAAAGACACCAATGGTATTGATGAGGATGTCATTAACATGGTGCTCACCCATCATGAACGCCACAATGGTAGCGGCTATCCACAAGGACTGGCCGGCGATGCCATACCCCTGTTTGGTAAAATTGCCGGTATTGTCGATTGTTACGACGCCATCATTTCCGAACGCCCCTTTGCATCGCCCCTGTCACCCCATGATGCTGTAAAAAAATTCTACGAATGGCGTGATATCGATTTTCAGGCCGAGCTGGTTGAACAATTCATACAAGTTGTTGGTATTTACCCTGTTGGAACCATAGTGGAGCTCAGTGATGGACAGGTGGGTGTTATTGTGGCGCAACATAATGTCTGGCGTTTGCGTCCCCAGGTGATGTTACTGCTGGATGCCAACAAGGAGCCTTTGAATCATTTCGGGATTATCAATTTGTACACTGAAACCACGGACAAAAATGGCGATCCGCTGAACATTGCCAAATGTGTTGAACCGGGTTTATATGGTATTGACCCTGAAGAGTTCTATCTCTAATGGGGCCTGATAAACATGAGTGAACAACAATTCAAGGTTGCTGACCGCGACACCCTTTTCCGGGATCTCAAAGATTTTATTAAAACCCATCAAAGTACAGGTAAGAAGCTGGCCCTGTTGCTGGTTAAAATCCATCGATTTCGCCGCATCAATATGGTGTTCGGTTATGAAGGTGGAGACCAGGTACTCAACGAATTCGTCATACGCATGCATCGCATGGCCAGAAGCAAGGATTACATCGCACGCGTCGGCAACAGTGAATTTATACTGGTACTGCCTGAAATCATGAATGAAGGCCACGCTGCCCTGGCTGCAACCAAATTACAGAACACCCTGGAAGAATCTTTTAGCATTAATGGCAATATGCACAAGGTTTCCGCCAGTATCGGCGTTTGCATATTTCCTGATCATGCCCAGGATGTAGCTGAATTGATTAACAAGGCGGAAATTGCATTGGTGGATGCCCGCAGTAATCCACGTTTGTTTTCCATCTTCTCGGAAAAAATTGAAGACACGGAAGTGTATTCATGGGATATCGAGGGCGAACTGGATAAAGCAGTGGATAACGATGAGTTATCACTCTATTTCCAGCCCCAGGTCAATTTGCAAACCGGTAAGGTATTCGGTGCTGAAGCCTTGATTCGCTGGCGTCATCCGGAAAAAGGATTTATACGACCGGACATCTTCATCCCTATCGCTGAACAAAGCGGACAAATTCATAAACTTACCTGGTGGACTTTAAATACGGCGCTACGGCTAATAAAGGAGTGGCCAGATTCTGGAGAGCCCTTGAAAGTTGCTGTAAACGTTTCCGCAAAAGTTCTGAAAGATATGAGTTTCGTGGATTCGGTAAGAGCGGCGCAGAATATATGGAGCACGCCCGGTGGCCAGCTTACACTGGAAATTACTGAAAGTGCGTTGATGGAAGACCTGACCACCAGCTTCATTACACTGAATGAATTGAAAACACTGGGTGCAGGCATATCTATTGATGACTTTGGTACAGGCTATTCATCCATGGCCTATTTTAAAAATATTCCTGCCAATGAACTGAAAATCGACCAATCGTTTGTGTTTTATATGCTGGAAAATGCCATGGATAGACACATCGTTAACACGGTCATCGACCTTGCCCATGGTTTTAATTTAAATGTGGTGGCAGAAGGTATTGAGAATATCGAAACCTTCAATGCCCTGAAGGAACTGGGCTGCAACATTGCCCAGGGATATTATCTTGCCAAACCCATGCCGCAGAATGAATTCATACAATGGTTGAATAACTATCAGCCTGAATAATTGGGCCGGTTTTATTTAGTCTTCCAGAGCCTTAGCAATCCACGGATTATCAATTTTGCCATTACGTATATTGATGCCGTTGCGCAAGTCTTCCGCTTGATCCCAGCCAGATTGGGTGAGTCGATGCACATAGGGCGTAATAACCGCTGATAAGGCCTGCGATGATGTGCGTGGTACCGCACCCGGCATATTGGTTACACCAAAGTGGGTCACGCCATGTTCGACGTAAGTGGGATCGGCATAGGTGGTCGGGTGCATGGTTTCAACGCATCCTCCCTGATCGATGGAAATATCGACAATCACACTTCCCGGATTCATTGCCTTCACCATATCGGTAGTAACCATACGCGGGGCATGTAAACCCGGCAGCAATACCGCACCGACTACCAGATCAGCCTCGGCTACCGCATGGGCTATGTTGTTCTCATAGGCATAAAGCGCAGATATATTGTTCGCCGCCCGATGCATTTCTTCCAGCCGATCGCGATTTTTATCGAACACAGTCACTTCTGCACCCATGGCGCTGGCCATCAAGGCAGCGGCGCTGCCGGCTCGTCCCGCACCTAGCACCACCACTTTGCCCCGTTCAGTGAGGGGCAATCCGCCCAGCAAAACACCTCGGCCACCCTGGGGTTGCTGTAATAAATGCGTCCCGATCTGGCTGGCCAGACGACCGGCGATTTCACTCATGGGTGTGAGCAGCGGCAAACGGCCCTGGGCATCGGTCACCGTTTCAAAAGCAACGGCGGTGCAGCCGATATCACACAGGCGTTCGGCCAAAGCCTTTTCCGCAGCCAGATGCAAAAAGCAAAACAGGGTGTGCTCTGGCCGTAACAATGATAAATCCCCTGCCACCGGCTCTTTCACTTTCACAATCAGCCGCCCTGTAGCATAGACTTCTACAGCAGAAGCCAGCACATTTACCCCGATCTTGCGATACTCTTCATCACTGTAACCGCTTAATAACCCGGCTCCGGCCTGAATATAGACCTCATGGCCCGCATTGATGAGTTCGGCACAGGCCGCGGGTATCAGGCCGACGCGACCTTCCAGGGTTTTGATTTCTTTGGGAATTGCAATTTTCATGGCGCCTACTCTTGGAGTTCTGGTTTTTATACCTATTTATAGCGTCTACGGGCACGTAAACGAAACCATTCCATAAGAATGAATATAGCCCGCTAATCTTTTGTTAAGATAGCGCAACTAAATTTAGCGACACATCAAAAAACTGGGAGATTTCATCATGAGCGACACCAAACACTGCCGATTGTTGATATTGGGCTCCGGCCCGGCAGGTTATACCGCTGCAGTCTATGCGGCCCGTGCCAATCTTAACCCGGTACTGGTGACCGGCATGGAAATGGGTGGTCAGCTCACTACCACGACGGAAGTTGATAACTGGCCCGGCGACAATGAAGGTGTTCAGGGCCCCGAACTGATGGAACGCATGAAAAAACATGCCGAGCGTTTTGGTACCGAAATCATTTTCGACCACATTCACACCACCAAGCTTAACGAAAAACCTTTCCGTCTGATTGGCGACTCCCACGAATACACCTGCGATGCCCTCATCATTGCCACTGGCGCCAGCGCCAAATACCTGGGCATGGAATCGGAAGAAGCCTTCAAGGGCAAGGGCGTATCCGCCTGCGCCACCTGTGATGGCTTCTTCTATCGTGGCCAGGATGTGGCAGTCATTGGTGGCGGTAACACCGCTGTTGAAGAAGCGCTGTATCTGGCCAACATTGCCAAGCATGTCACCGTGGTACATCGTCGTGATTCTTTCCGTTCAGAAAAAATACTGGCGGATCGCCTGAAAGAAAAAGCGGCTAGCGGTAATGTCACCATCGAATGGAACAACACACTGGATGAAGTACTGGGTGATAACACCGGTGTTACCGGTATTCGTATCAAGAGCACCACCGATGGTAAAACGAAAGATATTAATTTAGCCGGTGTTTTCATTGCCATCGGCCATGCACCCAACACCAGCATTTTCGAAGGCCAGCTGGAAATGAACAACGGTTATATCAAGGTGAACTCCGGTATCAGTGGCAATGCCACCGCCACCAGCATTCCCGGACTTTTTGCAGCCGGCGATGTAAGCGACCATGTCTATCGCCAGGCGGTAACATCTGCCGGAACCGGTTGTATGGCTGCACTGGATGCCGAGAAATACCTGGATGAACTGGAAGCACAAGGTAAATAAACCTTGTAAAAAATAGTCACCGAAAAACAGACCATCATTCCGGCATGCTTTAGGCCGGACAAAATCACTGGAATGATTTTGAACGACCGCAAGGGAAGCCTTTGGCAGAACACAAGGATGTGTTCTGTAATCTAGATATCTTAACAGCTGGATGCCGGATCAATTCCGGCACGACTTCTCAACGAGCCCTGGTAACTATTCTGTAGATGGTCAAATTAACAACGACGGATACATTAAAAAATATCTCTGCCGATGCCTGGAACGCATTGGCAGGCGATGTAAATCCGTTCATCCAGCACGATTTTCTGTTAGCACTTGAAACCGGCCAATGTCTGCAACCCTACGGCTGGTATCCTCAATATATTCTTGCTTACGACAATAACGAACTGATCGGCGCATCACCCGCCTACATTAAAACCAATTCCTATGGCGAGTTTGTTTTTGACTGGGCCTGGGCCGATGCCTATAAACGAGCACAGCTCGAGTATTATCCAAAACTGATCATCGCTGTTCCCTATTCACCCGTCACCGGTCCGCGTCTGCTGGCAAAGAACAACGATTCAACCATCAAGCAGGCATTGGTGAAACACGCCATCAAACTTGCGCAAGAACAAAACCTGTCATCTGTGCATTGGCTGTTCAACACAAAAGAAGATCGCCAGATAGAACTAGACCAGGAATTGATGTCGCGGTTTGATTACCAGTTTCACTGGCAGAACCATCAGTATCAAAGTTTTGATGACTTTCTTGCGCAACTCAGTTCCAAGAAACGTAAAAACATCAAACGTGAACGACGACTGGTGAGAGATGCCGGCATAAACATCAAAAC
>JBFHPZ010000084.1:0-7818 GCA_041592495.1 Gammaproteobacteria bacterium
GCCTGAGCTTCATCGAGACAAATGATAACGCGTTTGCCATTTTTGTGATGCTCCATCAGTTTATGGCTAACATCCTTCATTAGCTGATAACTGGTGATGTCAGAAGCATTTCCATGTTGATAAGAAATTCCAAGTTCATCCGCCAGCGCCATGCGCAATTGATTGGGCGTCAAATAAGGATTGGGAATGTAAACCGTGACATACTGGTCATCGCTTAACAGATTCAGTAATTTGCGACACAGCATGGTTTTGCCTGTGCCTACTTCGCCCGTTACTTTAACAAATCCTTCGCCGGCACGTATGGCGACAATCAGCACATCCAGTGCTTCCCGGTAACTGTCGCTTTCATAAAAAAAGCTGGTATCGGGCAGCAGGGCAAATGGCATTTCAGACATGTGAAAAAACTGTAAATACATACATGTCCTCAAATATTGGCGCTGAATGAATTAATCATCATAACCATGGTATATCTGTTTTACCTGATCGGACGAACTTTGAATAACTTTTGACCATACTTCATCGTGGTCAACAACTAATGGGCGTAATAAAATCACCAGTTCACTTTTTACCTGTTCTTCACTGGTGTGTTTAAACAAATTACCAAGGAATGGAATCTTGGATAAGAACGGTGTTGCCGATTCTTTCTCAACCAGCTTGTTCTTCATTAATCCGCCTATCACAACAATCTGGCCATTCTTGGCGCGCACAATGCTGTCAGATTCGCGAACTGAGCTGTAAGCTAATGGAAGTTCCTGTACCTGATCGGCAATGGTGATGGTTTTTTGCTGGTCTATGACTTCGCTGATAGTGGGATGAATATGTAAAATTACATCGCCTTTTTCAGCAATCTGGGGTGTGACATCCAGTGCAATTCCTGAAAAGAAAGGTGTTAAGGTGATATCCGGTGTTGTGTTGGTTGTTGTTGAGCCTGATACAGTGGTACTGGATATATCGGTTACAAAAAATTCATCGGAACCCACCTTGATAACCGCTTTTTGATTATTCACAGTGGAAACACGGGGGCTGGACAATACCTGTAAATTTCCCTGGGTTTCAAGTAGTTCGAAAAATGCGCGGAAGTCACCGGAGTTAATGGCCAGGGTAAACATGCCACCAAACGCAGATGTTGCTGAACCGGTAACTTGTGAAAAATTATTGGGGTCAAGTACGCCTGTGTTTGTGCTGATTTCAGATACGCCTTCGGTCAACAGGGTGCCGCCACCGGTTTGTGAGGTAAGCACCTTGCCGCTTCTGCCCAATGACGCCCAGTTAATGCCCTGGCGATAACCATCCTTTAGTTCTACTTCAATAATTTTTGCTTCGAGCACCACCTGGCGTTGCATTACACCTTCGGCAGAACTCAGGAATTGCGCAACCTTACGCAATTCTGAAGGTAAGGCACGAACTATAACCAAACCGGATTGTGGGCTTACGACAACACTTTTACCCTCTTCAGAATGACCGATAATGGCTTCGATGGAAGATTTTACTTCTGACCAGAAATCGACATTGGATTCGGTTTTAATCTGGCTTGCTGCCAGCGTGGTTCGACTTTGGTTGGACGTTGTGCTGCTGTCAGAATTGCTCCTGGTTGAGTTATTTGATTCGGATAACTGGCCGGAGCTGACACGCGTTTCTGACTGACCGGCGCGGGTCACATTCAGGTAATCGATTTTGAAAATTCTGGATTGCAATTGATTGGAATGAACGACAAAACCGGTTTTTGTACGTTCATATTCAAAACCATAAACATCATGGGTGACTTCCATAACATCAGTAATGGTGACGTTTTTCAAATCCAGCGTGATGCGGCCTTTTACATCCGGGTGCACAACCATATTGTAGGGCGTGCCTTCAACAAGGCTTAAAAAGAATGCACGGGCGTTGCTTTGATTAACCGAGATATCGAAGCGAGGTTCAATTTGTGCTGAGGGCTTGATTGGCAGGTTGATATTTACCGGTGGCAATAACACCTGGCTCACACTTTCTGGTAGCGCATCTTTTTCAACAGGTTGTCTTTTTTCTTCACTGGCTTCATCCAGAGTGCGTTGAATATCCTGCAAAATGCTCATGGGCTTTTTGCTTTCCGGCTCCTTGTTAGCGGACATGGATGAACACGCCGTGAGCAGCAGGCTTGAGAGTATAAGCAGGCAGTAATGTGAGTATTTATTATTCATAAGACTAATCTGTCCCGGACGAGATTTTTTTCTTAACAGGAACGCGTGATAAATAGCGTTTAAATGTTTTGTTCTTGTAGCTAAGCGTGACATAGGACGTGCCAATGCTAACAACCCGTGCGCCATTAACATAATCACCAGGCTTTACTGGCTTGTCATTGATAATGGCGATGCGACGCTCATCCGCGATAAGAATTTCAGCGACTTTCCATTCCGGTGCGCTTGTACTTGTTCTGGATTGGCCAAAGTTGGGTGGACGCATCGGATCCTGGGCGTTATTTGCCATGATGGTGGACATCTGCATCAGCAGGCAGATGGTCAGCACGAATCCTTGCAGTGTTATCGGTTTAGGCACCCACCAGTCCTCGTCTGAAGCTCAAAGTATAAACTTCCAGCGTAATTTGCATTGTAGGATAATCTTTGGTTTCTATTTCAATGCTTTTCCAGAAGAAACGCCAGGGCAGTTTTTCCAGCTTGTGTAAATAAGCCAGCGTCTCATGATAGCTGCCTTCCATTTTAAGGATGACGCTATGACGGAAAATGGTGTCCTGATTTGCTGTACTGGAATCGGTCGCTGCTTCTTTTCCCAGGAACTCGGGTGTGGCCGGGATGTTTTGCAGGCTGATAAATTTCAGCTGGCTTTGATTTTTCAAAATATCTTCCAGCAGTCGCGACATATCCTTCGGGCTGATAATTTGAACCGATGTTTTCGCCAGTGCCTGTTCCAGGCGTTTATTTTCTGCGGCGTATTCTGCCAGCAATGCCCGGGTTTCCACGTCAGGATCGGCTTGCAGGTTTTGCTGTATGCCATGAATAAGTTGGTCGGTGGAATCTATCTGATTTTCAATCTGGGTGATATCTGCCTGCAGGCTGATGATCTTGTTACTCAAGGGATGAAATAACAACATATCCCATAACATCAGGGTAACAACAAAGATGGTTACATAAACAGAAATGCGATCGCGTCTGGACAGTTTGCCCAGTTGCTTCTGTATTTTGGTTGCAAGGGTCGCCATGGCCTAGTTCTGCACCTTGTCCGCTGAGGTTAATTGTTTCAGCTTTGCCATAAAGAGAGTGATTTCAGATAAGTTGTCGCTGCTTTCTATGGCCTGTTCATGCTGCTTTGTATCCAGCTCGAAATCCATAATATTTTTGTGTTCAGTTGAACGGGTAATTTTTACATGTTTGAATTCATGGCCGCGTAGTATTTCTTCCTTGCCCAGGGTTTGCACCAGTTGTGGTAACAGTTCAGCACTGAAACTATTGCCGTCCAGGCGCAGATTAAAACCGCCATCATCGAAATGAATTCTTTTCAACCAGATGCCTTCAATGTTGTCACGTTGTCGACCCAGGCCTTCCAGTAAAAAAGAAAAACCAACCATGTTGCCGCTTTCCTTGCCGCTGAGAAAATTGAGTGCGCGTAATCGGGATTGATTGGCTTTGCGCAGGTTTTCCAGTTGCGCCAGCAGGGCGGGGTCCTGCTTTTTAGGTTGAGCCTTTGTTTCCAGCGCCTGATGAATTTGTTTGCGGCTGTTTAGCAAGTCCTGTTTTTGTTTTAGTTCACTGCTCAATTGGTGAATACTGAATTCCTGGAATACATTGATGGCTATCAGTAACGCAATGGCAAACCCAATGGTGCCGCCAATGTAAATCTTGCGTAGATTGGATTTGTGATGGAACTCGGCCTGGTAGAGGTTAATGTATTGCGTCATGCGGCTTGCTCCGGTCTGCGGGAAGCTGCTGCAACAGCAACAAGGCAACTGGCCTGGTGTTCATCGGTCAGGTCAATGCTTGCGGTATATAACTGTGCCAGATTAAAAAAGCCTACGTCCATACCGACATTGCTGTTTGCGTAATCACAGAAACTTTGCAACATGGGGTGGCGAGGCACAACCATCAAACGGGTTATAGGCGGCTTGGCAAATTCGCTTTCATAAAAATCCAGGGAGCGTTGCAATTCAAGAATGATGGGGTCATATACCTGGCTCAACAGGTTATCGGTATTTGTATTTTCATTATGTAAAGCCTCGATGCGTTCCAGGCCAATATCTATTTTTCGCGAAAGAAACAAATTATTGTTGTGGTAGAGGTTAATCGAGCCACCCTGTTGGCCCATGTATAAAACTGCCAGGCCTTTTTTCTGCGCTTCAAGCTTTTCAATCACACTAAGCATGCCCAGCTGGGCGATATCGATGACTTCCAGGGACAGGCCTGCATGTTCAACCAGCTTAACGGTATTCTGAATATTTTCAGTGGGGGATACCACAACATAAACCTTGGCTTCGCGATGTGATTCCACCGGCACACGAAAGACATCTATGACAGCATCCTCAATCGGGTAAGCAATCAGGTCTTTTACGCGCCAACGCATGGCGGACTTTAATTCGTCATCTGCTACCGGAGGAGCGGGTAACTGGTAGAGGTCGTAATAGCTGGCATCCAGCACTACTGTGCAGGGGCGCTTTTTCATTTTGTTTTGCTTGATATAACTTTCCAGCTGTTGTGTCCTTTCGGCTTCATCATTGCTGGAAATTACAAAACAGGATTTTATGGAAGAAGCGGGGTCGGTGGGATTAAATTCGGAGACAGCAATGGTGTCCGGGGTAATGTGTATGCCTATACGAGTGCTGTGACTGGATTTGCCAAACATTTTATCGGAACGGGTTCCTGTGAGTAATTGTTATGCATTTGTAAATCCGTTACTGCTGAATGTTATTTGAGTAACCCCAATATAGTCAGCAACTAATATGGAGGATTTCAGTATTATATATATGTATTTAGCTTAACATGTTAAATATATTGGAAGTTTAGCCGTATTTTTGCCTATTTTCGAGTTTATTTGCTCGTTTCAGGCCAATAAGATACTTCGGTGATTTTCATCGGCATTTTATAAACTGATTCGTTACAATAGCGGCCCTTGTAAAGACTATTCCAAAACAAAGGTTCGCTGTTTCATGAAATCCATTTCCCTGCGCATTGCAGAAGAACTCGCCGTAAAAGAATCCCAGGTTGCCTCCGCTGTTGCTTTGCTGGATGAGGGATCTACGGTTCCCTTTATTGCCCGCTATCGTAAAGAAGTCACCGGTGGTCTGGATGACACCCAATTACGTAACCTGGAAGAACGGCTGCGTTATTTGCGTGAGCTGGATGATCGCCGCGAAACTATTCTGAAAAGCATCGATGAGCAGGGCAAGCTCAGTGATGAATTAAAAAAATCGATTCTGGAAGCGGACACCAAAAACCGTCTTGAAGATTTGTATTTACCTTACAAGCCCAAGCGCCGTACCAAGGCGCAAATTGCCCGTGAAGCCGGTCTTGAGCCATTGGCTGTTAGTTTGTTTGAAGATCCGACATTAAATCCCGACGTTGAAGCAGAAAAATACATTGATGCCGACAAGGGAGTGGCGGATGCCAAGGCGGCGCTGGATGGTGCACGTCAGATACTCATGGAGAACTTTGCGGAAGAAGCGGATCTGCTGGAAACATTGCGCAGCTTTTTATGGAAAGAAGGCATCATGGAATCGCGGGTAACGGAAGGCAAGCAAACCGAAGGTGAAAAGTTCGCCGATTATTTTGAATACAATGAGCCGCTCCACAAAATTCCATCCCACCGCGCACTGGCCTTGTTCCGAGGTCGCAATGAGGGCGTGTTACAGCTAAACCTCAAAGTGGCCGATGAAGACACCCTGGAGACACATCCCTGTGAAGCCATTATTGCCAGTTACTTCAAGCTGCAAAATCAGGGACGCGCTGCAGATAAATGGTTACAGGATACGGTGCGTTGGGCCTGGAAAATCAAAATCTTCACTCACCTCGATGTCGAACTGAAAATGAAGCTGAAAGAGGCGGCGGAAGAAGAAGCCATTAAGGTTTTCGCCTCCAATCTTAAAGACCTGTTGTTGGCCGCGCCCGCCGGACCCAAGGCAACCCTGGGCCTCGACCCTGGTTTACGTACCGGTGTTAAGGTCGCCGTGGTGGATGATACCGGCAAGCTGGTGGATACAGGTGTGATATATCCCCATGTGCCAAAGAATCAGTGGGACCAGTCCATTGCGGTGCTGGCGGCCCTGTGTATTAAGCATAATGTGAATCTAATCAGCATCGGCAATGGTACCGGTTCGCGTGAAACCGACAAGCTGGCCAAGGAATTGATCAAAAAATATCCACAGCTGGGTTTGACTTCATTGGTGGTGAGTGAAGCCGGTGCTTCTGTGTATTCAGCATCAGAATTTGCCGCCCGGGAATTCCCCGATCTGGATGTGTCGTTACGTGGTGCTGTATCCATTGCCCGTCGCTTGCAGGACCCGCTGGCAGAGCTGGTGAAAATCGAGCCCAAGTCCATTGGTGTGGGCCAATATCAGCATGATGTCAGCCAGACCCAGTTGGCTCGTTCGCTGGATGCCGTGGTGGAAGACTGCGTAAACGCCGTGGGTGTGGATGTGAATATGGCCTCTGTGCCATTACTGTCGCAGGTATCCGGTTTGAGCCAGACCATGGCGGAAAACATTGTTAGCTATCGGGATCAACACGGCGCCTTCGCCAATCGCAAGGCCATTCTGGATGTGCCTCGCCTTGGGCCCAAAGCCTTTGAACAGGCGGCCGGATTCCTGCGCATCATGAACGGCGACAATCCGCTGGATCGCTCTTCCGTGCATCCCGAAGCCTACCCCGTGGTGGAAAAAATTCTCGACAAGAATAAACGCGACATTAAATCCATCATGGGCGACAGTCCTTTCCTGAAAAAACTCAATCCGGCGGATTACACCGATGAGCGTTTTGGTGTGCCTACGGTCAGCGATATTCTCAAAGAGCTGGACAAGCCGGGCCGCGATCCCCGTCCCGAATTCAAGACGGCCGAATTCCGCGAAGGCGTGGAAGAACTCAAGGACCTGAAACCGGACATGGTGCTGGAAGGGGTGGTTACCAATGTCACCAACTTTGGCGCCTTTGTCGATATCGGCGTGCATCAGGATGGCCTGGTGCATATTTCCGCCCTGTCCAACACCTTTGTCAAAGACCCCCGCGAAGTGGTGAAAGCCGGCGATGTGGTCAAGGTCAAGGTAATGGAAGTGGATATACAGCGTCGCCGCATCGGTCTGTCCATGCGCCTGGAAGACGATAGTCGGGACCAGGTTAAAGACGTCAAGCGCGACGGGCCCCGCCAGCAAAAACCCAAACAGAAGCCACAACCGAATGTCACCAATTCGGCCATGGCGGATGCACTGGCCCAGGCGTTCAAACGCTAATCCAAAGACTCTACGCAAATGAACGCAAATAAATTCAAATATTCTGACTGTTTAACTGTTGGTTTTGCCTATGTTGCACAAAATAAACCGGCAACGATTCATTGCATGTATTCGCGCTATTCGCGTTCATTTATTTCGCGCAATCCTGCGCTTCACCCCTTCGGGGTTGCACTGGGTGCATTAAAAAATGTTCCCGACATTTTTTTGCGATTTTTTTATTAAGCCATGCTGAAATTCACTAATCTGGCTATTCGCCGCGGTCCTCGCCTGTTATTCGAAAAGGCAAGTTTCACTATCCACCAGGGTTACAAGGTGGGTGTTACCGGTGCCAATGGTTGCGGTAAATCCAGCCTGTTTGCCCTGTTGATGGGGCAGCTGCACAGTGATGAAGGTGA
>JBFHPZ010000085.1:0-7797 GCA_041592495.1 Gammaproteobacteria bacterium
ATTGAGCAGGCACAGGCCATCTGTAAAACATTGCCGGCTTTTGTCAGCGTGGCGTCATTGTTTCTGAATCCTGAAGCAGATCTGGTGAAGCAGGTGATAACCCAGGTGCCGATTGATTTGATCCAGTTTCATGGTACTGAAACTGCAGATTTTTGTCGGGCATTTGATCGGCCCTATATCAAGGCGGTGGGAATGGCAGATCAAATCGATCTGCAAACACGGATGGAAACCTACCCGGATGCACGGGGTCTGTTACTGGACAGTCACGTTACCGGTGCCGCAGGCGGTACGGGCGAAAGCTTTGACTGGGAGAGTATTCCCGAACATTTTCGCCGGAACATAATCCTGGCAGGTGGGCTGGGCCCCCACAATATCGCAGATGCTATTCTCAAGGTTCGTCCCTACGCGGTGGATCTGAGTTCCGGTGTTGAATCCGCACCGGGCATCAAGGATGCGCAACTCATGACGCAATTAATGAACGAGGTGAAACGTGTCGACTGTGAACACGAATGAGTGCAACGATTTCTATGCCATGCCCGATGAACGCGGGCATTTCGGTATCTATGGTGGCAAATTTGTTGCTGAAACCCTGATGGGCCCCCTGGAAGAATTGCGCCAGGCCTATGAAAAGGTCAAACACGATCCGGAATTCCAGGCCCGCTTTGATAAGGATCTGGCCCATTATGTAGGCCGTCCCAGCCCGCTATATCATGCCGAGCGCTGGTCCCGGCAACTGGGTGGTGCGCAAATTTATCTAAAACGTGAAGATCTGAATCACACCGGCGCCCATAAAATCAACAACACCATCGGACAGGCGCTGCTGGCAAAATACATGGGCAAGACCCGTATTATCGCCGAGACCGGTGCCGGTCAGCATGGTGTGGCATCAGCCACGGTGGCTGCCCGTTTTGGTATGGAATGTGTGGTGTACATGGGTGCGGAAGATGTACAGCGTCAGGCACCCAATGTGTATCGCATGAAATTGCTAGGCGCCAAAGTGGTGCCGGTCACCTCCGGTTCCAAAACCCTGAAAGATGCGCTCAATGAAGCCATGCGCGACTGGGTAACCAATGTGGATAATACCTTTTATATCATCGGTACCGTTGCCGGACCCCATCCTTATCCGGCTATGGTGCGTGACTTCCAGACCGTCATCGGTCGTGAAGCACGTCAGCAGATACAGGACATGACCGGCCGCCTGCCGGATGCCCTGGTCGCCTGTGTCGGTGGTGGTTCCAATGCCATTGGTCTGTTCTATCCCTTCCTTGGTGATGAACAGGTCAAGATCTATGGCGTTGAAGGCGGCGGTGATGGCACCAACACGCCTCGCCATGCTGCGCCATTGTGCGCTGGCAAGCCCGGTGTACTGCACGGTAATCGCACTTACCTGATGGAAGATGATGATGGCCAGATCATCGAAACCCATTCCATTTCCGCCGGTCTCGATTACCCCGGTGTCGGTCCCGAGCATGCCTGGTTGAAAGACTGTGGTCGCGCCAATTATGTGGCCATCACCGATACGGAAGCGCTGGCAGCGTTTCATGAAGTGACTCGCACAGAAGGCATTATTCCGGCGCTGGAATCCAGTCATGCCCTGGCCTATGGCGCCAAGCTGGCTAAAACCATGGGCAAGGATCAAAACATCATTATCAATTTGTCTGGCCGTGGTGATAAAGACATCAACACCATTGCAACCATCGAGGGAATCAGTCTGTGAGTCGGTTAAAAACGAAATTTGATGCGCTGAAACAACAACAACGCAAGGCACTGATTCCGTTTGTGACCGCAGGTGATCCTGATCCGACCGTTACCGTCGGGTTGTTGCACGACATGGTCAAGGCCGGTGCCGATGTGCTTGAACTGGGTGTTCCTTTTTCCGATCCCATGGCCGAAGGCCCGGTGATTCAACTGGCTTGCGAACGCGCCCTGATGCACCATGTCAGCCTGCGCCAAGTGCTGGGCATGGTAAAAGAGTTTCGTCAGAAGGATAAGGACACGCCCATTGTACTGATGGGTTATCTGAATCCGGTTGAAGTCATGGGTTATGAAACCTTCGCGTCTGAAGCAGCTGCAGCCGGTGCCGATGGCGTTATCCTGGTGGATTTACCGCCGGAAGAAGGTGCTGATCTGGTCAAGGCATTAAAAGCAAAAGACATGGATATGATTTTCCTGCTGGCACCTACCAGTAGCGATGAACGCATTGCCAGCATTTGTGCAATGGCCAGCGGATTTGTTTACTATGTGTCACTGAAAGGTGTTACCGGCGCAGCCAACCTGGATGTGCACAGCGTCAAGGAAAAACTGGCGCAAATACGCAACCATACCGCCCTGCCGGTGGGCGTGGGTTTTGGTATTCGCGATGCGAATTCCGCTGCACAGGTTGCCACTGTTGCCGATGCCGTTGTCGTGGGTAGCGCTGTTGTACAACGGATTGCAGATAATGCGCCTGATGCACAGAAAATATCCTCGGCGGTATGTGAATTATTGTCATCCATGCGTAGAGCAATGGATGTTTAAAGTACAAAGCTCAATGGATAATGTTTAAAATCCTTTAAGCTTTATTGCTTTAACCTTTAACCACTGAAGGTCGTTTATGAACTGGTTTGAAAAATTAATGCCTTCGCGCATACGTACGGACAGCAGCAAAAAAGGTTCTGTTCCGGAAGGTCTGTGGACTAAATGTAATGCCTGTAATGCCGTTTTGTATCGTGCCGAACTTGAACGCAATCAGGAAGTCTGCCCCAAGTGCAGTCACCACATGCGCATGGGTGCGCGTAATCGACTGGATTCATTCCTGGATGAAGCGCCCCGGGAAGAAATTGCAGCGAACCTTGAACCAATTGATATGCTCAAGTTCCGCGACAGCAAAAAATATAAAGATCGCATTGTACAGGCGCAAAAATCGACAGATGAAAGGGATGTGTTGATCGCAATAAAGGGCCAGGTTAAATCTGTGCCTCTGGTTGCCTGTGCGTTTGAATTTTCCTTTATGGGCGGTTCCATGGGTTCAGTTGTTGGTGAAAAATTTGTACGTGCCGCCAATGTATGCCTGGAAAAAAATATTCCCCTGGTGTGTTTTTCTGCCAGTGGTGGCGCACGCATGCAGGAGTCATTGTTTTCACTCATGCAAATGGCCAAAACCAGTGCGGTACTGAAGAAAATGGCCAAGCGCGGTGTTCCCTTTATTTCCGTGATGACCGATCCCACCATGGGTGGTGTTTCAGCCAGTCTTGCCATGCTGGGTGATGTCAACATAGGTGAACCCAATGCATTGATGGGTTTTGCCGGTCCACGCGTTATTGAACAAACGGTACGCGAAACTTTACCGGAAGGTTTTCAGCGCAGCGAATTTTTGCTGGAGCATGGCGCCATTGACATGATCGTTGATCGTCGTGACATGCGTGATCGCATCGCCAGCTTGTTAACCATGATGCAGAACAAACCTGCAGCATAAATGCATATCAGCGTTTCAACATTGTAGGTGCGAATTTATTCGCACAAATGGTTAAGGAAAATCATAGGTGATGGATGACCTATTCAAGCTTGCGAAAAGGACGTTTTTCTGAATCTGGCCGAGCTTATTTTAGTGTTTCCGCAGAAAATAAATATGCGCTTCAATAATCTTCAGGACTGGCTTCGCTGGCAAGAAAGCCTGAATCCCAAAACCATTGATCTTGGACTTGATCGCGTTCAACAGGTGCTTGCCAATCTCGGACTGTCATCCAGATTTGTTTGCCCGGTGATTACCGTTGCCGGCACTAATGGCAAGGGATCGGCTGTTGCTTTGTGTGAATCCATTTTTCGCGCCGCCGGTTATTCGGTTGCTTGTTACACTTCGCCCCATTTGTTTGCTTATAACGAACGTATTCGTTTTGACGGCCAGCCCGTTTCAGATGATCGCTTGTGTGATGCCTTTGAAAAAATTGATCAGGCTCGTGGTGATGTACGACTGACCTATTTTGAATTTGGCACACTGGCGGCACTGCTGATATTTGCCGAACAAAAACCGGATGTGGTGGTGCTGGAAGTGGGGCTGGGTGGTCGTCTGGATGCGGTGAATGTGATTGATGCAGATGTGGCGATTATTACCACGGTCGATATTGATCATATTGACTGGCTGGGTCATGACATTGAAACCATTGCCGCAGAAAAAGCCGGTATCTTGCGTTCGCACAGACCCGCCGTCTACGGTGGTTTACGTTTGCCGAAATCCGTTCAGCATGCAGCCGATACACTGGATGCATCTCTCTGCGTGGCGGGCCGTGATTATATTTATCAGTCTGTGGGTGCTGATCTCTGGCAATTTATCGGGCCGGATGTGCGCTATCCCGATTTGCCACGTCCGGCGCTAAAGGGTGATTTCCAGTTGCAGAATGCGGCAGCCGTCATCATGGCTTTATCGCAACTTCAGGATCAATTACCCGTATCTGAAAAAGCTATTATTCAGGGCTTGCAACAGGTTAGGCTGCCAGGGCGTTTTCAATGTGTACGACAAAATCCAATGGTTATTGTCGATGTGGTGCATAATCCGCAGGCCGCACAATCCCTTGCATCCATGCTGCAACAACAGCACATTGCGGGAAAAACCCTGGCGGTGATCGCCATGCTGGCGGACAAGGCCATTGATGAGGTTGTCGCCATTATGGATCCGGTGGTGGATGAATGGTTTAGCGCCGGGCTCAATGTGCCACGTGGCCTGGGGGCAGATTCCATGGCAAAAGCCGTGAAGGCACATCGCGCAGATGTTAAACTCTGGCCTCGACAAACAGTTGTGGAGGCTTGTCAGCAGGCTATGCAGCAGGCAACACCACAGGATCGCATTATAGTCTTCGGTTCGTTTTATACAGTGACCGAAGCATGTAACTACCTGAAGGGGTGACTCTTCTTTGGACAGGGCTTTGAAACAACGTTTATTGGGCGCGATTATTCTCGCTGCACTACTGGTGATTCTGGTACCGGAATGGCTGGATGGTGCCGGCCATAAATCGCGCTATCCGGAACAGATCATTATTCCTGACGAGCCGGTGTTCAGGCCCATTCCGCAGGTTAAAGAAACAAGTCCACCACAACCGGTTAGTGCCAAAGAAATTGTGGAAAGCAGCAATGCCGCGATTAATGCCTGGGCCTTGCAGGCGGGCAGTTTCAGTGAACAGGCCAACGCCCAGATGATGCGTGATCAGTTGCGCGCCAAAGGCTATCCCGCATACATCGATGAACAGAAAACGGCCGATGGCAATATTTACCGTGTACGTATTGGCCCGGAGCTGGATCGGGAGCGGGTTGAAAAGCTCAAATCAAAACTGGAATCTGAAGACAAGATTGCTGGTATGGTTGTAAAACATCCCTGATTTAAATCGATATATCACCATATGGTTAGCGAGCGGCATGTTGAAGTCCGAGCCTGAGATCAATAAGTTTGCTATTATTCCGTTTTTTCCAGACGGGAGCCCGGCGTGACCCTGATTGACTTCGGCATTATCATGATAATCAGCCTGTTATTTGTACTGGGGCTGATCTGGGGCTTTACCAAGATTGCCATTGCCCTGGGAACATGGATTGCCGCCAGTGCTATCTCATTTACTTTCGCCCCTAATCTTGCCGGATCATTGCTGGAGTCATCTTTCGAATCACCCGCAGCCAGGCTGGCCGTCTCCATGGGTATATTGTTTATTCTGACCATCATGCTGGGCACACTGGTTGGTTTTCTGCTAAGACAAATTATTAGCAAGGCGGGTTTGTCCGGCCTGGACCGAGTATTGGGTATGATCGTAGGTGCCACACTGGGTCTGGTGGTGATTACCGTGGTGGTATTTGTTGGTGGCCTGACACCCGCACCCAGGTATGACTGGTGGCAGGCATCGATGTTGATCGAGCGTTTTGAAATTCTGGCAGTCTGGCTGCAAGGTTATTTGCCAGACGATGTTGCTAAATATTTTACCTATTAGCTTAGGTTATATTCGAGGTTGTTATGTGCGGTATTGTAGGCGTTGTTGGTCGTAGCCCGGTTAATCAGTTGATTTATGATGGCTTGACGCTGTTACAGCATCGTGGACAGGATGCTGCGGGCATAGTGACCAGTGATGGTAATAAATTCTATTTGCGCAAAAACAATGGACTGGTGAGTGATGTTTTTCAGGCAGAACATATGCTGCATCTCAAGGGAAATGTAGGCATAGGTCATGTTCGCTATCCGACCGCAGGTTGTTCATCGTCAGCGGAAGCGCAGCCGTTTTATGTGAATTCACCTTATGGCATAGCCATGGCGCATAATGGCAATCTCACCAATGCCCAGGATTTGAAAGATCAGTTGTACAAAGATGATCTGCGCCATATCAACACCGAATCCGATTCTGAAATTCTGCTCAATGTATTTGCCCATGAACTGGCGCGACAGAATAAACTCAATGTCACCGCCGAAGAAATTTTTGAAGCTGTGGCCGGTGTACACCGACGTTGTAAAGGCGGTTATGCCATTGTATCCATGATAGTCGGCCGCGGTATTCTGGCATTTCGTGATCCCTTTGGTATTCGTCCGGTCTGTTATGGCAAGCGTGAAACCGAACAGGGTACGGAATACATGATTGCCTCCGAGAGCGTCGCCTTGCATGCACAGGGATTTACCCTGGTGCGGGATCTGTTACCGGGCGAAGCCATGTATATCGATAATGAAGGTCAACTGTTTACCCGTCAGTGTGCAGAAAATCCACAATACTTTCCCTGCATTTTTGAATTTGTTTATTTTGCCCGTCCGGATTCCATTATCGACGATGTATCCGTGTACAAAGCCCGCTTGCGCATGGGTGAAAAACTGGTGAAGAAAATTTTAAAGGAACGGCCCAAACACGATATTGATGTGGTTATTCCTATTCCGGACACCAGTCGCACTGCGGCCCTGGAAGTAGCCTATCACCTCGGTGTGAAATACCGCGAAGGCTTCATGAAGAACCGCTATATTGGTCGTACCTTTATCATGCCGGGTCAAACCCAGCGCAAGAAATCTGTTCGACAAAAACTCAACGCTATCGACCTGGAATTTAAAGGCAAGAATGTTTTACTGGTGGATGATTCCATTGTGCGTGGTACAACCTCACAGCAAATCATCCAGATGGCACGCGATGCAGGCGCGAAAAAAGTTTACATGGCCTCAGCGGCGCCACCGGTGCGTTATGCCAATGTGTATGGTATTGATATGCCATCACCCAAAGAATTTATTGCTGATGGTCGTACCGTGGAAGAAATTGCCGAAGCCATCGGCGCTGACTGGTTAATTTATCAGGATCTTGATGACCTGGTTGATGCGGTGCGTCGTGGTAACAAGAAAATATCCCATTTTGATTGTTCATGTTTCGATGGAAAATATATTACCAATGACGTGAATGCTTCTTACCTTGAACATCTTGACCAGCTTCGATCTGACAATGCAAAGCGGGAACGTGATCGGACGACACTGGCGGGAATCGATTTATACAGTAGTCAGTAAATGGACGTGGTGTGAAAAGAATAAAAATAATTACCCTCTTGCTCGCATGTTGTGTTTTACAAATCGCCAATGCAGAAGTTGCAGCTACCCAAACGCCTGATATCAGTGATCGCCAGTTATTCAGTCAGGCAGTCGAACTGACATCAAAGGGGCAATGGCCAGAAGCGGCCAGCCTGTTCCAGAAAATTGCGCAACAGAATCCTGCCTGGCCAGAACCTAAAAATAATCTGGCGGTTGCCCTGATAAACATGGGTAAACTGGAACAGGCTCAGCAGGCTCTGGATGATGCAGTGTCCAGTCAGGCAAATTTCAAAACA
>JBFHPZ010000086.1:0-7773 GCA_041592495.1 Gammaproteobacteria bacterium
ATTCAGGATTCTTCCGCCGCAGGCTCACTGAGATTCTGGGATCAGATCCGCAGATTGAAGTAGTAGATGCTGCTGTAGATGGTAAGGATGCCGTGGAAAAAGCCAGGCAATGCCGGCCTGATGTCATTACCATGGACATTGAAATGCCGGTTATGAATGGTATTGATGCCACTCGGGAAATCATGAAGATACGCCCGACACCCATCCTGATGTTTTCATCCTTAACCTATGATGGCGCACAGGCAACGCTCGATGCCCTTGAAGCAGGGGCGACAGATTTTTTACCCAAGCGTTTTGATGATATTTCAAGTAACAAGGATGAGGCGCGCGCAATTCTGTGTAAACGCGTCAAGGATTTGGCTGGACAAAGAACAGTTGGCAATCGCATTTCATCTGCCCTGCGCCAACCCACTGCTCGAGATACAGGGATAAGTTCCCCGGCACGACCGGTTCCTGCTCCCGCTCCCGCACCAGCAGCTACACCCAAAGTAGCCAAAAAATTCAATCCGGGCGATTACGATCTGGTGGCGATTGGCACTTCAACCGGTGGACCGGTTGCACTGCAGGAAGTGCTCACGCAATTACCACAAACTTTTCCATTACCCATGTTACTGGTGCAGCATATGCCGGCAACCTTTACCGAAGCATTTGCCAATCGATTGAACCAGTTGTGTAATATATCTGTACGTGAAGCCAAAGATGGCGATTACCTTGAGCCGGGTCTGGCATTATTGGCGCCAGGCGGTAAGCAAATGCTGTTGCAAAAACGGGGTAGCCGATTACAGGTGCACATTCGTGAAGAAACCAATCCAATGCAAAATTATAAGCCTTGTGTTGATATTACATTTGAGTCCCTGGCAAATGGCCTGGGTGGGCGCGTATTAGGTATCATTCTGACCGGCATGGGTGCTGATGGTCGTGAAGGCTGTAACAAGCTAAAACTCCGTGGCTCCAGCGTATGGGCACAGGATGAAGCAACCAGCACCATTTATGGTATGCCTGCGGCTGTTGCCAGTATTGCAGAGCAAATACTGCCACTTAAAGAAATAGGCAAGAAACTTGCAATGAACTCCTGATATGGACATCTTAACCATCATTGGCGTTATTTTGGCGCTTACCGCGATTGTGGGCGGTAATCTGCTGGATGGCGGCAACACTGATCAATTATTCCAGCTGACTGCATTCTTAATTGTTGGTGGCGGCACGCTGGGTGCTGTTATGATCCAGACATCGTTCCCGGTTTTTTTACGTGCCATGTTCATGGCGCGATGGGTGGTTGCAACACCGGATATTAATATTCAGGGCACCATCGAAAAACTGGTTGAATGGAGCCATATGTCACGTCGCGAAGGTTTGCTGGCACTGGAAAATGCATCCGAGTTAGAGCAGGATTTGTTTTCCCGGAAAGGTTTGCAGCTTCTGGTGGATGGTAATGAACCCGATACCATTCGCAATGTACTGGAAACGGAAATCAGCGTCATGGAAGATTTCGAAATGCGTGCAGCAAAAGTGTTCGAGATCATGGGTGGCTACAGCCCGACTATTGGTATTCTGGGTGCGGTAATGGGATTGATTCATGTTATGAACAACCTGGCTGATCCCAGCAAGCTGGGCAGTGGTATTGCAACCGCGTTTGTCGCAACTATTTATGGTGTGGGTCTGGCTAACCTGTTTTTGTTACCCATGGCAGGAAAACTTAAAGCCATAGTCCATAAACAAATGATGCAATATGAAATTCTCATCGAAGGTATTGTGAGTATTGCCGAAGGTGAAAACCCGAGGAATATTGAATCGAAACTACAAAGTTATTTGCATTAACTTCACAGACTACTTCATAGAATGCAAACATGGCACGTCGTAGAGGCACACTTAATGATGAAGAAGATACTGACCGTTGGTTAGTGTCTTATGCTGACTTTATCACTCTGTTATTTGCATTTTTTGTTGTGATGTATTCTGTCTCTTCCGTCAATCTGGGTAAATACCGTGTGTTATCCGATGCAATGACATCGGCCTTCAATACCAGTACCGGCCTGAAAATCCAGCCCGGTGAACAATTGGGGATTTCTGTACAGCGAGCACCTATTTCACTGGGTATGGAAAACCAGTATGGTCGCAAAGCCATGACTGATACCGCAGCAAAAATTGAAAATAAAATGAAAGACTGGATTAAGAAAGGTCAGATTGCTGTGCGTGGTAACGAAAAATGGCTGGAAGTTGAAATCAACACCAGTATTCTCTTCGCCAGTGGCAGTGCGGCACTGTCACCTAAAGCGAGCGTTATCATGAGTGGTTTGAGTGATATTTTTAAGACCAGTAACAATCCACTTTATGTTGCGGGTTATACAGATAACCTTCCAATCAACACTGTACAATTTCCCTCGAACTGGGAATTATCCTCGGCACGTGCCGCCAGTGTAGTACGCATTTTTGCGGAAGGCGGTATTAATCCATCGCGCATGGGTGTTATCGGATTCGCAGAGTATCGTCCTGCTACCGATAACGATAGCGTTGAAAATCGACAAAAGAACCGACGAGTGATTATACGTATGCTTGCCGGTGAAGATATGTTTGCCGACACAACACCATTTGCAGATTCCCCGGTTGAAGCAACTACTACAATCGAACAACCGGCACAAAGCTTGCAACCAGGTTTACAAATTAATTCATTGCAACCTGGTGAACCAGCAAGAGCATTTCAATAATGAAGGTATGGGCGGTAGCCAATCAGAAAGGTGGTGTTGGAAAAACCACTACCGCGATTTCACTCGCAGGCATTATGCACATGCGTGGACATCGTGTATTGCTGATTGATCTTGATCCCCATGGTTCACTCACCAGTTATTTCGGCACCGACCCGGATGCGGTTGAACCCAGCGGTTATGAATTATTTCATCAACAGGCCAGTATCAAACAGGTCATCCGTAAAACGCGGTTTGATAAATTATTTTTTGTTCCCGCTTCATCAGCACTGGCGACTCTGGACCGCCAACTAGGCACCAAAGACGGAATGGGTTTGGTGGTAAAAAAAGCAGTGGAGCAGGTGAGTACACAATTTGATCTGGTAATCATTGATTGTCCACCCATGCTCGGATTGTTGATGGTGAATGCTCTGGCTGCCTGTGAACAATTATTAATCCCGGTACAAACCGAATTTCTGGCACTCAAGGGCCTGGAGCGCATGGTTCACACGCTGGACATGATCCAGAAAGCGCGTAAACGTAAAGTGAATTACACCATTGTGCCAACATTTTTCGATCGCAGATTGAAAGCATCAATAGAAACCCTGCGTTTGTTACGTACGACTTATCAAAGCAATATATGGGATGGTGTTATACCCATCGATACCCAGTTCAGGGATGCGAGCAGTGCCGGTATTCCACTCACTATAGCCCGACCGAGTTGTCGCGGCAGTCGTCATTATTCGCAGCTGCTGGATTATTTACTGGAGCTGGATGATAGACATAGCAGTACAGTCGGTTCACAAGCCGGTGGAGGCATTTTATGAGTGATGCCGGCAACAAATCTGGCAACAAGCAACAGCAGGCCATAGCTGATTATCTCGAAGCTCTGCTGGCGGATGTGGACAAGGCGCCCGAAATAATACCGCAAGCGGATGAGCCACCGGTGGTGAATCTGGGGCTTAAGGCACTGGTAGCCGAAGTGCCGGATATTGTTGAGACTGAAATTGAAATACCCGTTGAAACCAAAATTGAAACTACAACGGAAATTGTCACTGAAAACCGGCAGCAAGTGCAAATCGAGCCGGTTGCGCAGTCAAGTGAACCCATTATTCCGGACTGGGCGGAACAGAAGTTTCAGTGTTTGTTATTTAATGTGTCCGGATTAACCCTGGCAGTGCCTCTGGTCAAACTCAATAGCGTGATTCCCTGGAATGACAAGATTGTGTGGACTCCAAACAAAACTGACTGGTATCTGGGGCTGGTGCAAAATCATGGCACGAATGTCAAAATTATTGATACAGCCTTGATGGTTCTGCCGGAAAACCGTCGCGGACATCTGGCACAAGCACCGAGTGATCGCTTCAGTCATATCCTGCTGGTGGATGATTCGAAATGGGGACTGGCATGCGACAGTATTGGCGATGTCATCTGGCTTACGATGGACAAGGTTAAGTGGCGTCGTAACAAGCAACAACGCCCCTGGCTGGCGGGCACTGCCATAGAACAAATGTGCGCTCTGATGGATACAGAGGTGTTTGCTGATATGTTGAATGAAAAAACTGCTGTATAAACCGATAATTAAATTCCTTTTCTCAACTGGCAATTAATGACTACTGGTCTAGAATTTGTTTATTGAAACATAATGAATACCTGCCAAACTGGGCTGGCATACAATCTGCATACATAATAATTAACTGGAGCACTTGTAATGAGTGGTGATGATATCGGTAAAAACGAACACCGTCAGTGTGTGACCTTCCGACTGGATGATGAGATTTATGGCATCAATGTGATGCTGGTACAGGAAGTGTTAAGAATTACTGATATAGCGCCCGTGCCAGGTGCTCCAAGTTATGTAGTAGGCATCATTAATCTACGGGGCAACGTGGTCACAGTTATTGATACACGTATGCGCTTCGGTTTACCACCCAGAGAGATGGATGATGCCACTCGCATTGTCATCATTGAGGCAGAGAAACAAACGGTTGGTATCATTGTAGATAGCGTATCTGAAGTTGTTGATATCTACGCTGATGAAATCGAAACTGCACCCAATGTCGGCAATGATGAAACCTCGCGTTATATCGAGGGCGTTGTCAGTCGCGGTGAAGAACTTTTAATTCTTGTTGATCTCAACAAGTTACTCACCGACGATGAGTGGGCAGACATGTCTGGATTCTAGGCCGGACAAACTTACCCGGTGCGTTCTCGATAAATTGGAGTTTAACGATGAATGCACTGATTATTTTATTTTCTACTATCCTGCTTGTGGCGTCTTTAGTCGTATGGCTATGGACACGCAAATCCATTGCATCCCTTGAACGACGTATTGATGAGCTAAATGCTGCTGCGCATGTGGTTGATGACATCAGTGCCATTAATGCTGGAGCTATCGGTTTGGGAAGCCGTTTTCTGAGATTGGAAAAAGAAATGCAGGCACTGGGTAGCAGGGTGGATGAGCTCGATCTGCGTATTCAGACCAACACACCCTACGCCCATGCCATTCATCTTGCACAAAAAGGTGCCAGTGTTGAAGAGATAATGGATCTCTGCAACATCAGTCCCGGCGAAGCGCAGTTACTGGTGATGATGCATAAAAAAGATCGTGCGGCTTGATTTTAGAAACAAAAGATTTCAACGCGAAGGCGCGAAGATGCAAAGGGCGCAAAGGGATGTTTAGCAGGGTAGTGCGTCAGTAAGTGAAGCGCATTGCGCCGGAGGTTAAAAATACGGTGCAATAATTATTTTGTCCAGCGCTGGCTGACTCAATTCTAGTATCGTACTGTTTAAGCAGACGAACGCATACTTGTACGATGCTCCTGAGGGCTCATACCTCGCACACGCTTAAACGCAGCACTGAACGCAAATGGTGTTGCATATCCAACCTTCTCAGCGACGGTACTCACGGATTCATCTGGCTGACACAACAGGTCTGCTGCCAGTGCCATGCGCCAGTTCTTCAGAAATGTCATCGGTGCTTCGCCCACCAGTTCCTGGAATCGTCTTGCAAATGATGCACGAGAAGCTCCCGCTTTAGCAGCAAGTTTTTCAAGTGTCCAGGGATGGGCAGGGTTGTCATGCATGATATGTAATGCGCGCTCGACAATACGGTCACCCTGGTAGCGCCACCAGTCGGGTCGATTCGAATCCTGTTGTGCAAACCAGGCTTTCAGCACCGCTGTCACCAGTAAATCGAGCAAGCGGTCCAGTACGGCTGCTTGCCCCGGCTCATCTTTAATAACCTCGCCACACAGCAATCCCACCAGTGGCGATTCCCAATCGTTATGCGTCAGTGATAGCACGGGTGGTAAGGCACGCAACAGGCGATCACTAATATCACTAAGATGTTCATAAGCGCCAACGAGAAACAGGGTAGTGCCTTCTGCATCGTTACCCCAGGTTCTCACGCCATGCATCATCGTGTCATGTAATGAGTTTCCCTCAAGGTCACAACAGAGTTGTCCCGGGTGAATAATCATTTGCGGATCTGTATCCGGATTGTCAGCAAGATTGTAATGCACCGGTGTGCGTATAACGGCGATGTCTCCCGGCCCAATCTGGAATGAATCACTATCATCTGGCATCACCCACAAATTCCCCTCGACTCCAGCAATTAACGTCAGAGGAGAATCTGCGAGATCTCTCAGCGACCATGGCGAACTCATAACTGCTCGCAGAGCAAAAGCGCCGCGTGCACGTGGCGCATCCAGTAACCCACCTAAATTATCCATAAGGCCAATTATAGACGAATGCGTATGAATCTGAGTATTCCAGAAATGGTGATTCGAGCGCCTGTCTTATACATTTATCTGTAACGGAACAAGCCAATCAGTCAGAACCCAACTTAATAATAATGGAGGAATTTTCAATGTCACATACCAATGAAGAAACAATGCGTCGTCTTGTCGAGGACATTATCAATAACAAACACCTCTCTGTAATCGACGAAATTATTCATCCGAATTACGTGTATCGCACACCCGGCCAGGAACTGCACGGTAGACAGGCTATCAGGGATTTATTTACAGCCTACCATGAAGCCTTACCCGATCTATACGTGAAAATCGATGACATGATTTGTTCAGATAACAAAGCCGTACTTTTATTCACACTGTCCGGTACACATCAAAACGAACTCATGGGAATTCCGGCAACCGGTAAGCGGGTGAACATAAACGGCATGACTTGCAGCCATATTGTGAATGGACAAATTATCGAGGAATGGGAGCTGCTTGATCAATTAACCATGTTCCAGCAACTCGGCATGGTATCCATTTAGATAAAACATCCTTCAACAACTATCAGGAGATAACTATGAAAATCAAGACAAACAGTGTTCAGGCATCAAATGGCATTACGCTGGTATTGGGCGGAACAGGTAAAACCGGTAGCCGCGTCGCTAAACGTCTACAGGAACGCGGCATAGAAACCCGAATTGGTTCACGCTCAGTCACTGCATCTTTTGACTGGAATGATTCTAGTAACTGGGAAGCGGTTCTCGAAGGTGTCACTGCCGCATACATCAGTTATGCGCCAGACCTCGCCATACCAGGTGCCACAGATGCGATTCGCTGTTTCGTTGATCTGGCTGTTAAGCAAGGTGTCAGTCGTCTTGTATTACTTTCAGGTCGTGGCGAACAGGAAGCCCAGGCCTGTGAACAGATTATTCAGTCAAGTAATGTCGAATGGACAATAGTGCGAGCAAGCTGGTTCATGCAGAATTTCTCGGAAGGTGAATTCCTCACCATGGTACAGAATGGCGCAATTACATTACCTGCGGCCAATATTTCAGAACCGTTTATCGACGTTAATGATATCGCCGATGTAGCTGTTGCTGCATTAACTGAAGAAGGCCACGCTTATGAAGTGTATGAAGTCACTGGTCCTCAGTTGCTGAGCTTCAGTGAAGTGGCGCAGGAAATATCCGAGGCTGCGGGGCGTGAAGTACAATTCGTCCAGATGCTGAAAGATGATTTTAACCAGGCGATAATCGACTCAGGAGCGCCCGCAGATATTGCCTGGTTGCTCAACTATCTTTTTGAAACAGTACTTGACGGACGCAATGCTTACTTGAGTGACGGTGTACAAC
>JBFHPZ010000087.1:0-7735 GCA_041592495.1 Gammaproteobacteria bacterium
GCGCTGAATGTGTTGTATTACAAACTTAACCGATGATATTAGATGACTCACAAAAATGGATGTTGCTGGCCAGTGCTATAGCCCTGGCGGTTTTGCTCTATTTATTGTCACCTATATTAACGCCGTTTTTTGTATCTGCCTTGTTTGCCTATCTCGGTGATCCGCTGGTAGATCGTCTCGAAGCGCGAAAATTATCCAGAACTTTTTCTGTCGTCATCGTATTTGTCATTCTGTTTCTGGTGGTGACGTTGCTGTTGTTGTTGCTGGTCCCCATGCTGGAGCATCAGATCAGTTATTTGATTGGTAACTTCCCAAAGTATATCGACATTGTTCAAACACGGTTTTTGCCACTGCTGGCTAATAAGCTCGGACTTGATCCTGATGTGTTCGACCTGAACAACATGAAACAAGTGTTGAATCAGAATCTGAAACAGGCGGGTGGCCTGGCGGTGATGGTATTTTCATCGGTGACACAATCTGGTATGGCCATGTTGGCCTGGGTGGCAAATCTGGTGCTGATTCCTGTTGTGACTTTTTATTTGCTGCGTGACTGGGATATTCTGGTGGCTCGCATCGATGAGCTTTTACCGCGTAAATACCAACCGCTTATTGCCAGGCTGGCGCGGGAATCAGATGATGTCCTGGCCGCGTTTCTGCGCGGACAGTTTATGGTCATGCTGGCCTTGGGTGCTGTTTATTCCATCGGCCTGTGGATTGGAGGGCTCAAGCTGGCATTACTCATCGGCATGATGGCAGGGCTGGTGAGTTTTGTGCCCTACCTGGGTTTTATCCTCGGTATCATTGCCGCCTCCATTGCCATGCTGTTGCAAAGCCAGGAACTGATGCAACTTATCCCGGTATTTATTGTGTTCGGAGTTGGTCAGGCCCTGGAAGGTATGGTGCTAACGCCTATGCTGGTGGGAGATCGAATTGGCCTGCATCCGGTGGCGGTTATTTTTGCCGTGCTGGCCGGTGGCCAATTATTCGGTTTCGTCGGTATTTTGCTGGCTCTACCGGTTGCGGCTGTGCTCGCAGTGCTATTGCGGCACGCTCATGAGCGTTACAAATCCAGCGCCCTGTTTCATGATAATGCAACCTGACATCTCGCACGTTTAGTTTAAGCATGTTTACCCAGCTCGCCCTCGATTTACAACTTCGCGAATCCTATACCTTCGATAATTTCATTAGCGGAGATAATGCGCTGGTTGTCTCCATGTTAAAACAAATGGCAACCAAGGGTGGTGAACAGCAACTCTTTATCTGGGGCGAACAGTTTCTTGGCAAAAGTCATTTGTTACAGGCAACATGTCAGCTTGCAGGCAGTCAGCAGCGCAGCATCAGTTATTTGCCCTTGTCATTAATGCTTCAATATTCTGCAGATGTGTTGGAAGACCTGGAAAAAATCGATCTTGTTTGTGTCGATGACGTTCAGTTACTTGAGGGGCAGTCAGCCTGGCAGGAAAAAGTGTTCGATTTGATTAATCGTATGCGTGAACATCAAAAAGCACTCATATTTGCATCGCATCTGCCGCCTAATGATCTGCAACTTACCCTGGAAGATGTGCGATCCCGACTGAACTGGGGACCGGTTATACAACTCAAGGCACTGGATGACGAACAAAAGCAACAGGCATTACAAATGCGCGCACAAATGCGGGGATTTGAATTGCCGGATGCAGTAGCAGTGTTTATGCTGAAAAATTATGCGAGGGATTTAACGGGTTTGTTTGAAAAACTGGAGCAGCTGGATAAAGCGTCCTTGATGCAGCAGAAGCGTTTGACGATTCCTTTCGTCAAACAGGTCTGTGAAAATTAAAGCACGACATCAACTGTCAAAATGCTTTTCTACCAGTGGAAACATTTCTTCCGTCTCATAGCGTACGCGTTCCCTGATTAAGTTAAAAACTTTTTGTGACTCCTGGATGAAACTGTCATGGTTGCCTTTTGCAGTGCTGGCCTGGCACCAGAGTTTCACATAATGTGAGAAATGTTTTTTTACCTGACGGGCAGTTTCATGAAATTTCTGTGCGATGTGGCTGATGTCAGGATTGTGGTGCCTGGATAATTCGCTATAGATCGTATTTTCTTCAAACACCAGATGCATCCATACTTTTTCATTAAAGCTCGATACAAGTTCGCATACAAAGGGATTGCTTCTCAGATGTTTGTGTTCAATCAAAACGGACAGGATATCAACAAGATCGGATATTTCCTGGTTTTGTCGTTTGAGTTCATTCAGTGTGTACATGATAGTGTCTACTAATGCGCTAAATAAATGTGTCCGTTAATTCAGGACTGATGTTTCATTATATCTATTTGCTAGTTGGCGATAAATGTTATTAAACATTGTTTTCTGTTTCGTTGTTAGCATGCTGTTTCAGTTCTTTGCCCCTAAAGCGTGCAAACAATACTGCTCCAATAAAAAACATCAGGCTGAACAGTGCGATGATAATGCCGAATAAACGAGTGTCTTCTGCACCCGCATTCCAGATTCCGAGTACAAAATAACCCAGCGCCAGGTAACTGGCCCAGGCGAAGGTATAGGGCTTGCCATGTAATATCCCTTTTAGCGGGAACATCAGGGGCCCGACTTGTACCAGCAATGTAATGGATACAAATTCCCGTGGCAGAGGCACAATCCATAAATGCCAGCAGACGATCAGAACGATTAGTCCAAAAAAACCGATGATCGTTAGCCAATAGGTTTGGTTAATACGGTTCATATTTAATTGCTCAAACGTTGGGCGAAACTGGCGACACGTTTTCCCAGTGCCTTGCACAAGGCTTTTTCTTCCGTGCTTAATACCTGATTTTCTTCCGAGCTGGTAAGGCGACTGGCGCCATAGGGTGTGCCACCGGTTCGGGTGTGTAATAAAGCCTGTTCGGAATAGGGTAGGCCCACAAGTAGCATGCCGTGATGTAACAGGGGAAGCATCATGGTGAGCAGCGTCGATTCATGACCACCATGCATGCTTGCGGTGGAGGTGAAAACAGCAGCAGGTTTACCCGCCAGGGCACTGCTCATCCAGAGGCTGCCGGTACCATCGAAAAAATATTTGAGAGCCGCAGCCATGTTGCCGAAATGAGTAGGGCTGCCAATGATTAATCCGTCACATTCCTGCAAATCTTTCAGGCTTGCATAGGGCGCGCCGGTATCCGGAATGCTATTGGCTGTTGTTTCACATACGGTAGAAACGGGAGGTACGGTTCTGATTCGTGCCTGCACTCCATCCACTTCTTCTATACCATGAGCAATGACGTGCGCCATTTCGGCAGTACTGCCTCCCTGGCTGTAATAGATGATGAGTACTTCACTCATTTTTATATGATCTCCAGAATTTTTTCAGGTGGCCTGCCAATGACCGCCTTGTTGTTATGAATAACAATAGGACGCTCAATTAATTTTGGATGATCAGCCATGGCCTGTATAAGTTGCTTCCTGCTCAGCTTGTCATTATCCAGATCCAGTTCTTGGTATTCCGCTTCTTTGGTACGCATGAGTTGTCGTGGTTCCATACCCAGCATGTTCAGGATATGCTCAAGTTCTTTTACAGTGGGTGGCGTTTTCAGATATTCAATAACGGTCGGACTTTGTTGCCTGGATTGTAATATTTCCAGCGTCTGTCTTGATTTGGAACATCTTGGATTATGATAAATCTTGATAGTGTTTCCCATGGCCTGTTTGCTCCAGAAAGGGCGAACAGGATACAGCAATACGGTACCAGGATAAAAGCAGACGTATATCACATCTGTCTAAATATGTTTATAATCGCTTTGTTACCGCCTTGCATACTGAGTAGCAGGTTGCTACCCTTGATAACAGAATAATACAGGACAAAACCCGTTTCCGGAGAACCACCTATGAAAATCAATAACTTTGCCAAACCTTTTTTCATCCTGATGCTGGTGTTAGGTCTGGCAGTGGGCTGTGCGTCAACCCCTGAAGAACAACCCGTTTCAGATCAGGCGGCTGCAGAACAGGCAATTGCAGATGCCAAAGCAACCAATGCTCAAGCTGCCAAAATGGGCGTTGAGTGGCGCGATACTGGCGACATGATCAAAGAAGCTGAAGCAGCCTATGCCGCTGGTGATTACACCAAGGCACTGGAACTGGCAAACGCGGCCAAGCGTCAGGCAGAAAATGCCATGGCACAGGCCAAGTCTGAAGCTGACCGACTGGCTGCAAGTGGTATGGCAGCATCAGAAGACACCAGTGCGTCAATGGGCGCTGCCGGTGCAGTTGATCAATATGAAGTTGCCCGCGGTGACAACCTGTGGAACATCTCTGGTAAAGGTGAAGTGTATGCCGATCCCTACCAGTGGCCACTGATCTATAAAGCTAACCGCAACAAGATCAAAGACGCTGATCTGATCTATCCTGGTCAGGTATTTGACATCGACCGTGCTGCTTCTGCATCTGATGTTGATGCGGCTATCCGTCATGCCAAATCACGTGGTGCCTGGTCTGTAGGCGCTGTAGAGGCATCTGATGAGGCCTATCTGGCACAGTAATCTTTAAAAAAGATTAGGAAAAAAGCCCGCTTTAAGCGGGCTTTTTTTTGCCTGTAATTTTTGTAGAAGCATGGTTGAGAGTGGCAGCTGATAATCATTGTTGCATTTCAAATCTGTTATTATCCTTTTTTTTAATCCATCCCTTTGCCGTTATGCCTGAACTTATTCGTCCCGAAATAAAAGCCCTTTCTGCTTATCACGTACCGGATCCCGGTAATCTGATAAAGCTTGATGCCATGGAAAATCCTTACTCATTACCGGATGATTTACTCCCATTATGGCTGGCTGAACTTGCGAAAGCCTCATTGAACCGTTATCCCGATCCAGCTGCCCGCGCATTACGCAATAAACTGGCTGAGTATATGGGGGTGCCGAGTGGTTATGAGACATTGCTGGGTAATGGTTCCGATGAATTGATTCAGATGATGGCAATGGCCGTAGCGCAACCGGGAAGAAAAATATTGGCGCCGGAACCTGGTTTTGTTATGTACAAAATGATTGCGACCTTTGTTGGTATGGATTATGTGGGTGTGCCATTGAATGAAGATTTTTCGCTCAATCTGGATGACATGCTGGCGGCTATTGAAGAGCATCAACCGGCCCTGATATTTCTGGCCTACCCCAACAACCCAACAGGTAATCTGTTTGACGAGGAGTCGATAGAGGTCATTATCAAAGCAAGTCAGGGATTGGTTGTGGTCGATGAGGCCTATCATCCATTTGCCTGCACAAGTTTTATGTCGCGATTACAAAATTTCGATAATTTGCTAGTCATGCGCACGGTTTCCAAAATGGGTCTTGCAGGTTTGCGGCTTGGTTTGCTGGCTGGTGCATCAAAATGGTTGGATGAATTTGATAAGGTGCGCCTGCCTTATAATATTAATGTGTTGACACAAACCAGTGCTTTATTCGCTTTACATCATGCTGAGGTTTTCGAAAAGCAGGCTGCCATAATTCGTGATCAGCGTGGCTGGTTGCTTGAAAAATTGGCTGAGCTTGTCGATGTGATTGTTTATCCAAGTCGAGCAAATTTTATTTTAATAAAATTAAAGCAGGCCGACGCCAGTCAGGTTTTTGAACAGCTTAAAGCCAATGGTATTCTAATCAAGAATCTGAATTCGGCAGGGGGTATGCTGAAAAACTGTTTACGCGTAACCGTAGGGACGCCTGAAGAAAATCAGGCATTTCTCACTGCGCTTCGTCATATTCTGGCCTAATTGCTCACCTGGGGTCGTTGCGCCAGCGTGGCCATGGTCATGAAGCTCTCCTGTTGACGAATACCGGTGATTTTAATCTGGTCCCCAGGGCGTCCTCTGGCTATGGTATTGAGAACGTCAATGGTGTCTCGTATTGCGATCTGGTTAATGTGGGTAATGATATCGCCTGGCTTGAGTCCGGCTTTGTCGGCTGGACCATCCTTGAAAACATCAGTAATTAATACACCCTGAACATCAGGTATGCCGATACGTTCCGATAATTGCGGGTTAAGGTCACCGCCTTCTACGCCAAGCCAACCGCGGATTACGCCACCGTGTTGCACAATTTGTTGTACCACACTGAGCGCCATATCAATCGGGATTGCAAATCCAATGCCCTGATAATTTCCGGATTGACTGAAAATCGCTGCATTGATACCAACGATTTCCCCGGCAGTGTTGATCAATGCGCCACCAGAATTACCTGGATTAATGGCGGCATCAGTCTGGATAAAATTTTCGTAGGTGTTGAGACCAACCCGGTCACGCCCGGTCGCGCTGATGATGCCCTGGGTCACAGTTTGGCCAATGCCAAACGGATTGCCAATGGCGAGAACAACATCACCTACCTTGATTGTGCTGGCATTGCCAAAAGAAATTGCTCCGCGAGTGGCATGCCCGGTATCCAGCACAGCAAGATCGGTGTCTGGATCTGAGCCGAGTACTTTAGCTTTTATCTTGTGTCCATCCGTCAGGGTAACCAGGATTTCACTGGCGTTGGATATAACATGATAATTAGTAAGTATGTGTCCCTGGGCATCCACAATGACACCGGATCCCTGGTTTGGGCGTAGCTGTAGATTCGGTTTACTGAGTAAGGAATCGATGATGCCCTGTTGTTCCTGCACAATTCGCAATGCCTGGATACTGACCACTGCAGGAGCCGCTTTTTCCACTGCAGGCGCATAGGATATTGGGCCTGCAAGAGTCGTTGTAGCCAATTTGGATTGATGATCATTATGGCTTGTGTCGCTGGGCCAGAGGACAAGTGCTATGGCGCCGGCCAGCAAACCTAAAAGCGCCCAGCCAAAGATAAAGTGTGTAGAATGTTTTTTGATATTCATAATCCGGGATAAATCAAGCGGAGTGTTGTGATGCCCCAACTTGGAACCATTGTCAGTTATTGTAATGAGCTGCTGCGTGTGCAGGATTTCAGGGATTATTGCCCAAATGGGCTTCAGGTTGAAGGAAAATCCGAAATCAAAAAAATTATTGCCGGTGTAACCGCAAGTCGGGAACTCATCGAGCGCGCCATTGAGCAGGATGCCGACCTGCTGCTGGTACACCATGGTTATTTCTGGAAAAGTGAGGACGCCAGCATTGTGGGGCTAAAAAAACAGCGCATTAGTCGCTTACTTAATAAAGATGTCAGCCTGCTTGCCTATCATCTGCCATTGGATGCACATGAGCTCTATGGAAACAATGTCATGCTTGGCAAGCGCCTGGGTTTTCAAGTGGAAGCCTGTGTCAGTGATGGGCCTGCGAAAGGTCTGTTGTGGTATGGAAAGCTCGAACAGGAGATGGCACCTGAGCAGCTAGGGAATCACCTGAGTAGTTTGCTCAATCGTCAGCCTTTGCATTTGTCGTCGTTCAGTAACCGCAATATCAAGCGAATTGGCTGGTGTACAGGTGCGGCTCAGGGCTATATCGAGCAAGCCGCGGCTCTTGGGCTGGATGCCTATATAAGCGGGGAGGTTTCCGAACAAACCTATCACCTGGCACAGGAACTGGATATACATTATTTCTCAGCAGGTCATCATGCGACCGAAGCATATGGTGTTCAGGCACTGGGTCAGCACCTGGCGAAACAGTTTTCCCTGGAATATGCGTACATTGATCTTGCCAACCCTGTTTGAGTCTCACTTCTGGTGTACGGGTAAAACCTAAGTGATTGATAAATCAATTAAAACCTAAATAAGACTTGGCTAAAATTTTGATTTCGGCTATGATACGGCGCGGTTTTTCCC